>JAKBDW010000359.1:0-6660 GCA_021834245.1 Pseudomonadota bacterium | reverse complement strand
ATCTAGATGTACTCGGACAGCCTCGTTAATGTGCACTTCTGGCTGGCGACCATCGGTACCGTGGTGTATATCGTTGCGATGTGGGTTTCCGGCATCATGCAGGGCCTGATGTGGCGCGATTATGACGAGTACGGCACATTGACCTACACCTTCGTTGAATCGGTCTCTGCGATGCATCCGTATTACGCGATGCGCGCGGTCGGGGGCCTGATTTTCAGCGTCGGTACTTGGATCGCCCTGTTCAACATCGTGATGACCGTGCGTCAGGCGAGCGCTCTGCGCTCTTCCGGCGCCGTTCCCGCCAAAGCCTAAGGAGTGAGACATGTCTGATCACGACAAAATCTATTCGACCAAATTTCAGGACAGCATTGAACGCCACACCGTTCTGATGTTCGTGGTAATTGCGATCGCGGTAGCGGTCGGCGGTATCGTTGAAATTGTTCCGCTGTTCTATCTCCCCAACACTGCGATGAGCGGGGGGAACGGTACATTCAACGGAACGGCACACAAGGATAAAGAAGGTAATGTTGTTCCAATGGACAAGATCGTCTGGAATCCGGCCACGTCCGCACACAAGACGCTGGAGGACTGGCAGCCCGGCGACGGAGTTCGTCCTTACAAGCCTCTGGAATTGGCAGGACGTGCTGTGTATATCCGCGAAGGATGCTATCTGTGTCACTCGCAGATGATTCGCCCATTCCGAGACGAAAAGGATCGTTACGGTCACTATTCGATCGCGGAAGAGTCCATGTACGACCATACCTTCCAGTGGGGCTCCAAGCGCACCGGGCCGGATCTGGCCCGCGTGGGCGGCAAGTACTCGGATGAATGGCATCGCCGCCACCTGAGTTATCCGCGCGAGGTCGTGCCTGAGTCTGTCATGCCTAACTTCTTCTGGCTGGAAAAGATGCCGGTGAACGTGACAGAAACCGTGCAGGCTATGAAGGTCATGACCATCATGCCGTTCAACCCGGTACCCAAGTCAATTTACACGCCTGCATACATCGACGGCGCTGCCGCGCAGTTGGAAGGCAAGACCGACATGGACGCCTTGATTGCTTACCTGCAAGGAATGGGTAACCACGTCAAGTTCGAAGAGGGTGTCAACTACCGTGACTAAGCTAATGGGATACCTGGGCATGGATGTCGCAGCCATGACCACCAACGATTGGCTGGGCGTCTTTTTTGTCCTGGTCGCTGCGTTTGGGATGGTAGCGGTCTATGTCATGGTGTTCCGTCCTGCGAATAAGGCCACGTTCGAGTCCCAGCGCAGCATGGCGCTGGATGACGAAGACCCTATCAATATGGGAGAAAAAAGATGAGTGATAAACACGATGCAAGCGGCGTGACGACAACCGGTCACGTTTGGGATGACGACTTGGGGGACTTTACCAATCAGCCCCCGAAGTGGTGGATGTTGGGCCTGACGGCCAGTGCGATTTGGTGTGTGGTGTACTGCCTGTTCTATCCTTCCATTCCGGTTTCCAACGCACATGGCTTTTTTAAAGGAATCGGCGGTTGGACCGCAATTACCGAGATGGAAGCAGACAAGAGCGTTGTAGACGAAGTGCGAGGCAAGTATGAAGCCAAGCTCAAGGACATGACGCCTGCGGCAATTCTGGCTGACAGCGAACTGACCGAGTACGTGACCCGTTCCGGCAAAGTGCTGTTCGGTGATAACTGCGCGGCCTGCCACGGTACTAATGGGGTGGGCACAGTGGACAAGCAAGGTTTGTTTGCTCCCATTCTGCGGGACGATGACTGGTTGTACGGCGGCAAGATCGATGACATCCACACATCCATTGTTGGCGGTCGTCAGGGAGTAATGACTCCTCACAAGGGAGTGCTGTCCGACCAGCAGATCGATGATGTGGCTCAGTATGTCAAGGCAATGAGCGAAGAAGGCAAGGACAAAGCAGACTCAGACTCAACAGTTGCCGCTGGCAAGAAAGTGTTCATGGAAAGCGACTGTACTGCGTGTCATGGTGCGGATGCCAAAGGCATTCAGGCTATGGGTTCGGCCAATCTGACGGACAAGGTATGGCGCTTTGACGGGTCACTGGAAGGAATCAAACGCACTGTTGCCTACGGTGTGAATGCCGGTCCCGATGCCCGCATAGCTGTCATGCCATCCTTCAAGGCGGCTGGCAAGTTGAGCGATGCCGAGATCAAGAAGTTGGCGGTGTATGTGTATAAATTTGGCGGCGGTCAGGCCGACGTCCCGGTAACTAAATAAGCCTGTCTCAGTCTGCGCGGGTTACACCGTGCAGACGTTTACTAAAAAAAGGAGTAAATGAGATGAATCATGATGCGGTTTTCTGGGGTGTGCTTATAAGCGTGGCAGGATCCGCTGTTGTGGCGGCTTGGTTGCTCTTCGTGGCATTCCGAAACGCCACCAAGGACAAGGACAAAAAATAGTTTCCCGGTAATTGCGAAAGGGAGGAGAGCTATACTCTCCTCCTTTTTTCATATTGCATATGGTATTTGCGAATCAATTCATCGGAACACGGCGAGCCGATTCGGAAGTATCTTGGTTGCAATCACATCAAAATTGACGAATAAAATTCTAGGAGAGTAGCGTGAATGATGAATCAGGAAACAAGGAGATGGGCGCTGTCACGACCATCTATCACGAATTCGAGTCGTGGCATGCCAACCTTGGAGAGAAAACAATTCATGCCAAGCGCATGCCCGGCTTCTTCCGTACCGTCAAGAACTATACGCAACTTGCATTGTGGCTCCCATTCTTTCTAGGCCCATACCTGCGCTGGAACGGCAAACAGGCAATTCTGTTCGATATCCAGAACCGTCAGTTCCACTTCTTCAGCCTGACGGTTTTGCCGCAAGATATCTGGATGCTGTCGTTGGTACTGCTGATGGCCGCAATGACGCTGTTCGCAGTGACATCGGTCGCCTCGCGTGTGTGGTGCGGATACTTCTGCTTTCAGACAGCTTGGACCGACTGGTTCACTTGGCTCGAGGATAAAATCGAGGGAAACCCCGCGGCCCGACGCAAACTGGACGATGCGCCGCTGAGTCTCGACAAGATCAAGAAAAAGGGACTCAAGCACGCTCTGTGGATGGCACTCGCCTTGCTCACGGGGATCAGTTTCTCGGTCTGGTTCGTTGATGCGTATACATACTGGGATAACCTGGTCCATCTCAACCTCCCCAAGGTGGGCTGGGTTGTACTCACCATGTTCTTTTTTGGAACCTATATTCTCGCCGGATTCCTGCGCGAGCAGGCTTGCTTCTGGCTTTGCCCTTATGCGCGCATACAGGGAGTCATGACCGACTCGCAGACCATCTTGCCTGCGTACGATGTAAAACGCGGCGAGCCGCGCGGCAAGCTGCGCAAAGGTGGCGGAGCTGCAGCTCCGCAGGGCGACTGCATCGATTGTTTCCAGTGTGTGCAGGTCTGTCCCACAGGTGTGGACATTCGCGAGGGACAGCAACTTGGCTGCATCACTTGTGGACTGTGCCTGGACGCCTGTGACGCTGTCATGGACAAGATCGGCAAGCCGCGAGGCCTGATCAGGTATGCATCGCTGGATGAATTTTCGGGCAAGCCGGCGAGAAAGATATATCAGCATCCACGCACACTGGTCTATGTCGGCATTATTCTTGTCGCGCTGTCCGGTATCGTGTATGGACTGACCCATTTGGGAGCCATGACGTTGCGAGTCATTCCCGACCGCCAGCCTTTGTTTGTTACCATGAGTGACGGTTCGATCCAGAACAAGTATGAATTCAAGGTGGTCAACAAGACGGACAAGGATATCCACGTAAAAGTATCAGCCGAAGGTGGAGTGCCCGGACAGGTGATCATAGGTGCCGAAGAGCCGCCAATGACGCATCATGGACGCGGAACCTCATTCACCATCTTCGTCAAAGCACCAGGCGCAAACGTCACGCAAGAGATAACGCCAATTGAGTTCAGGGTGGAGGGGATTGAAGATCCCGCAGTTTCTGCCGAATACAACAGCAAGTTCAATGGCCCAAAACATGAATAGGAGCGAAGAAAATGATTTCACAAAACAATAAGACCGGTTTGCGCAATCCCTGGGTATGGGGCATGCTGGTTTTGATCATGATCGTGTTGGGAGTCAATGCAACTTTCGTCTGGTTTGCGACCAAAGGTACGCGCTCGACGTTGGTCGAGCGTGACTATGAGACTGGAAATCGCACCTCGAACGAGGAGATGCTGAGCGAACTGAGTGCGCAGAAGCAGCTGTCGTGGCAGACGGAGATCAAGAAGCCGGACGCCGTTGTCATGGGAACGCCCGCAGTCTACGAAATCTTCGTAAGGGACCGGGAAGGCAATCCGGTGAGCGCAAACATGGATGTGACAGCTTATCGTGCCTCCGATGCCAGCAAGGATTTCACCACCAGTTTCAAGGAGGTGGCTCCCGGACGTTATCAGGGTTACGTCAATTTTCCGCTCAAAGGTTACTGGGAACTGCATATCCGTCTTCAGCGCGGAGAAGAGCGCTTTGGTGTCGCAACAGACAAATTCATGGTCGCTGCGGCGTCGTAGTTGTCAGTAATCCAGCATGACGCTGCGTAGCCATTCCGACGCTGGCGGCTGCTTTCACTGCGGGCTGCCCATACCGCCTGAGGCCGATTTCCACACCCGACTGGATGATGCCGAGCGGGATTTTTGCTGCTTTGGCTGCCAATCGGTGTGCAGCGCGATCTATGAAGCCGGATTGCAGGGCTATTATCAGCGCACGCCGGAAGGCGTGTTGTTGGCACCGCCCCCCGAACTGCCCAAAGACATCGAGATTTACGACTTCGACGAAGTACAGCAGGAATTCGCCACTGCTTCCGGCGATATTCGCGACATACATCTATTGGTGGAGGGCATACACTGCGCCGCCTGCGTGTGGCTCATCGAGCGGGGGTTGCAGCGAGCTCCGGGAGTGCAGTCGGCCGATGTCAATCTGGCAGCAAAACGGCTGCACCTGCGCTGGGACAACTCCCGCAGCAAATTGTCGGACCTGATTCGCGCACTGGCAAAGATCGGCTATGCTGCCGTACCCTACGATCCCGAAAGTGCCGAAGGCGTGATCCAGAAATCCAACCGGGCCATGCTTTACCGCCTGTTCTTCGCCGGCTTCGCGATGATGAACATGTTGTGGATATCCATCGCGCTGTATAGCGGTGCAGATCATGACGAATTCCGTCAATTCTTTCACTGGATCGGCCTCGCCCTCGCCACCCCGACCTTGCTGTATTCCGGATATCCCTTTTACCGCGGCGCGTTTGGCGGCCTGCGCGGCGGCCATCTTACGATGGACATGCCGATCGCCATCGGCCTGAGCGTTACCTATGCCTATTCGCTGTATGTGACAGTGACACGCAGCGCCATAGGCGAGGTGTATTTCGATACCGTAACCAATCTGATATTCGTGATCCTGATCGGGCGCTATCTGGAAGGAATGTTCAGGCACCAGGCGGTTTCCGCTACGAAACGCCTGATGGAATTGCAGCCGCGCGTCGCCATCGTCATGCGCGACGGACAGGAACAGATGACGCCGATACGCGGCGTGAAGCCGGGCGACCATGTGTTCATCAAGCCCGGCTACAAAGTGCCGGTGGACGGCGTGGTGCTGGAAGGCCACAGCGCAGTGGATGAGTCCATGCTGAGCGGCGAATCCGTTCCGGTAAGCAAATCGGCAGGCGCGCAGGTCTTCGCGGGCACGGCCAACACGAACGGGGCGCTGCTGGTGGAAGTGCGCGCGCAATTGCAGGACACAACCCTCTCCAGGATCATCAGGCTGGTCGAAGAGGCGCAATCCTCGAAAGCACCCATACAGCGCCTTGCCGACGCCATCGTGCCGTGGTTCGTCCTGGTCACGCTCATCTGCGCAACGATCACCTTCTTCATCTGGAACAGCCAGGATTTCGAGATCGCCCTGATGGCCGCGACCTCGGTACTCATCATCACCTGTCCCTGTGCGCTGGGCATGGCCACACCGATGTCCATCGCGGTGGCCTCGGGCCTGGGCGCCAAGCACGGCATCCTGGTCAAAAACGGCCTGGTGCTCGAGACCTTGTCCAAAGTCACGCACTTCGTATTCGACAAGACAGGCACCTTGACTGAAGGCAAGATGAGCGTGGCGCAAGTACATGTCGCAGCGGGTTGCGACGAAGCGGAATTGTTGCAGCTTGCTGCCGCCGTGGAACGCCACAGCGAACACAGCGTCGCCAAGGCCATCGTAGACGAGACTGAACTAAGGCAGCTGTCGTTCCGCGACCTTCGATCGGACGGCTTTCAGGCGACCGCAGGGCTGGGTGCCGAGGCTCGCGTCGCCGGGCAGGCCGTGTTGCTGGGCAGTGCGGAATGGTTGATGCGACATGGCATAGAGCGGGATGCGATTTTGCAGGCCAGGGCGCACGAACTGGAAAAATTGGCCATGAGTTGTGTTTACATGGCGCGGGATGGCAAGCACGTGGCGATCATTGCACTGGCAGACAGGCTGCGCGGCGATGCGCGGAAACTGATAGACGAACTGCGTGCCGCGGGCATCACGCTGACCCTGCTGAGCGGGGATCGCAGGCCGGTTGCCGAGGCGGTGGCGCGCCAGCTCGGCGGCATGGAAGTCATCGCCGAAGTGCTGCCGCAGGACAAGGACCAGGTGATCCGTCGCCTGCAGC
>JAKBDW010000181.1:0-6674 GCA_021834245.1 Pseudomonadota bacterium | reverse complement strand
TCTCATGAAGTTGACTAGCGTAATTCGCCGCCTGGTAAATCCGCTTTGGAATTCTTGCTCGAGTCGGTGGTGGTCGAGTTCCGCTGCACTCCGCAGGAACTAGTTGTGCGACATGACGACTTCGAACGGGATTTGCGTTGCGAGTCAGTGATAAGCACGTGGACCGCGAACGATTTCATGTTCCTCGCGGTGGCGGAAGACCTCGATACCCTGTATGCGCTTGTAACCGAGAATCAGTGACAGCTTGTGAATGAGCGTCTTCCAGTTGAGGCTGCTGACGCGTTTACGAAGCAGTTCATTGAGCTGTTTTGTCAGCCTCTCCAATTCGCGATCAAGTGTGGGCAGGGAATGGTAGTAATCCCAGGCGAGCAATGCAAAAACGAAAGTCAGCATTCTAATGAACCAGTTGGCCTCGGTCATCGCAGCCCATACGATTGCCGAAGCTGTCATTCCCAGGAGCATGAAGTTTCCGTAGCGACGCGACCGCGACTTCACCTCTCGGTTCTCCGCCAAGGCGGAACGTATGCGAAGTTCAGTGTCGCGCGATCTGACCGTGTGTTGGTAATGAAGCGCGCGCAGGACTGAAAGCACTTTCAGGAGTCGCTCGCTATGGTGCTTATTTTCGATGCCAAATGAGGCAATCGCGGCGAGCAATGATTCATTGAACTCCCTAGACTGTGGGGATTCAGCCGGCTCCTCGACATCGTCCGCGGTGTGATTGATCAGTGACCGCAGGTCGAGCACTTCCTCGACCGCCAGAGGGAAGCGGATCGCCATTAATTTGCCGTAGAACGCGGGAAAGCTGTCCGCTGTCAATGCGTATTCGGCAAGGCTATCTGATTTGGCGGGAGAACTCATGACTCCTTCCTGTTCTGACTAATGTGTTCCGTACCTAGTTTATTTGCCGAGCAATGTCCTTTGCCGACCAGATTGGCGCCAGAATTTTGAGGGAATGCAGGTTATTCAGTCTGTAATGTTTGAGGCAGCCTTAGTGCCGGCGCCGCCAGGATAGTTATTGGCAGAAAGTATAGCAAATTTGCCCCCATCGTCTCTACCTTCCAGAAAGACCGCAAAACTTGCCAATATCTGGCCTAAATCTGCCATTTTTTTGCTCCTTTTGCAGGTTTCAGGCACAGCCAATGGCTAAAACCGCAGCAGCTGGATTCGAATTAGTCCAAAAAACCGGGTTCGCATCAGGTAACCGCATTTTTGACGCCCCCCGAAGCGATATGTTCCGCGCTTTCCCCGGTGAGGTCGGATCAATGATGGCTTGGACTTGGCCGTTTTTCCACACTGGAGGCCAGATTTATGAGCAGGGGCTGATTTAATTAGATGATTTCGCTATAGCAACGGCGCTGGGATGCCGCGGCCATATCGACCGGTATAGACCTTTTGCGCAATGGACGCCAACTGTAGCGCTGCCGTCAGATATCTAGTTGTGTTTCAAAATCGGGCAACATCCGCGACCGATTGTGGACGAATGTTGCTGGTAGTTGTCGCAATTGCCAATTTAGGTGACGAAAAGGCCACGGACGGCGCTAAGTGGCTGGTATTTGGCAACATCATGGCGCGGGAAGTGTATATATTGATGGAATACCGGCCCGAAATTTGCCACGCGAGATCCTGGCGTCAATGGGGATAACGTGCCGGATGGCATAAAGCTGGCGATCTGCGTGTCTGTCGACGGCAGCCGCAGCGTGGGCGGTCTTCGTTCGGTAAGGACACAGACGAGCATAAGGCCATGAACGGCAAAATCAGACGCCCAGAAAAACCAACGGTAATATCTGGCGAAAAGGTTTGGATCGGCCGGGTAGCTTCAGATTCCGAAAGGCGCCAGGTGCAAAATACGCCGCCGCTCCGCGACCACAGCAAGGATCCTCATTTGCGCACAGGCATTGCGCCAGAAGTTACTTATCAGGCCTTTATCAACGCTGGTACAAGTTCCGCCCAAACTTGGCGCATCCGTGACATCAGCATGAGTGGTGTGTTCGTCGAAATGGATAGCGGCGAACTGCGTGAGGGTACCGCCGTAGAGTTTATTTTTCGCTTCCGCCACAGCGGGCGGCAGGTCGAGCACTCTCTTCCCGCCACGGTGATACGTATTCAGGGCAATGGGATCGCCTTAGCGTTCGGCCGGTATGATGACGAAACGTATTCCGATCTGGTCAATGTTCTGTATTTGCGCTAGTGCTCGCAGCTGACCGGTAATAAAAAGGCCCAGGGACGCATCACCGCCGGTGCCAGCGGTCGGCATATAGGGTGCGTGGCAGCGAACAGCCGGTCCATCTCAAAAAGAAAGACTTTCCTGAAGGCGGATGCTATGAGCACTCGCCGCGCCGATTCTTTCGAAAACTTGAGTTCAGTATGTCTGGCTGATTTGGTGCCGATCAGTCAGATATGCGACACGAGCCGCGCCTGAGGCAGAACACTGCGCAACGCATCGAAGATTTCATGGCGGATACCCGCGATGGGTTTCACCGAAACGAAAAGCAGATTGAGCCTGAGATTGAGCTCGGCGAAGGCAATTGCGTGCGAGTATCCGGCACACACGGCACTAATGCGCGTGATGGCACCCTGCAGCAAGTGCTGCGGAAGCTCGCGCAGCCCCGGAAGCAGAACCATGACATCAGCTAGCGCGCAGCCATCCGCGCTGCGCTCCGGGATTCGCTTGCGCAGGGGTTCGCCGGGCAGGATATTGCGAAACACGGTCAGTTCAGTCATGGCTGTTGATCTCGTTGCGAGCGGAGCGTAGATTTCGAAAACCGGCAAGAATAATGATACGCCAGCGGCAAGAAGGCGTCAGCCCTGTAATGGGGAATCGGCGTATACCGGTATTCTTTGAATGTGTCCGTTTCCATGCTTATTCGTAACCACAAAAAGTCCGTTGCGTCATCACAAAAATCTCGGAACATTTTGGGGGAGGGGGAAGGCAGTGGCACTTAAACAGCGCTCTACGGAACGTCGAGCGATTGCGCTCGACATTTTCATTACCCACAAATTCGAGTATTCGGCACGCTGGAAGACCAAGGATCTCAGTCTCCACGGCGCTCTGATCAATATGGCGCATGACGATCTGCCGGCGAACAGCGAGGTTGAGGCGATACTTGCCCTGAAGTCCCGCAATGGCGTCGAACATCACCGTATCCCGGCGCGCATCGTACGAGTCGGCGAAATGGGTGTCGCACTGAGATTTCAGGGGTACGGGAACCGCACCTATTTGGTTTTGAGACGATTGCTTTACGGCTCTGGCGTGCGTGCAACGCCTCCTCCATCCGGCGGCACCCTGCACTGAATCTGCAGTGCCGTCTATCGTGCTAAATCAGCCGGTTATGCCGGAAAGTCGACGAAGTGGGTTAAATTTGCGCCGGACGGCAGGGCTAAAGTTGTCGTTGGATGCGGCTGGCCCGTAGACTGGGTACGAGAGGTGAATGGCCTGTCTGGACAGTACACGGCGTCACTGGCCCGTTGATGGTAACACCTCGGTATGAGTGATGGTTTTGCGATGACGGAAAAGCGGTAACTATCTGACACCATGAACAAAGCGCCAATATCCAAGGAAAAAGCTGTTGCTTCAGGTCAGGCAGACGAGTTCTGGCTTGCCTGTCTTGCTCAGCAGCCGGCTGCGCAATCGAATGCTGGCACGGAAGCCGTGGTCCCTGACAAGCGAACCCCGCTGCCGCAGGATATTCCCTACCAGGCGGCGTTGATTGACCAGGGCATGCGCTATAACGCGTGGAAGATCCGCGATATGAGCATTGGCGGCGCTTTCTTGGAAATGGATGTTACCCAGCTCCAGGACGGAGCCATCGTTGAGTTTTACCTGCAATATAACCGTGGCGGACGCGTGGTGCGCCACCAGTTCCCGGCCAAGATTATTCGCATTCAATTGAACGGCCTGGCATTGCGTTTCGGATACTTCGACGAACAGGTACGTTCGGAGCTGATTTCTCTTCTCTACTCGCGGTAACCCCTTTTTTTTGGTCGTACGCGCGGCAAAGCCGGGCAGTTGACGTCGCCCATCCTATTGCTCATTATTTAGGCAATTCGCCGGCACGCAAAGCGGACACAAAACTGCCTGCGTGCAGATGCCTGGTCTTTGGCTGCAAAACGGCTGTGCCAATGTTTATGCCTCGGGGGAGGGTGCGACATGGAAAGCGACAAGCGGTTCGCGGCGCGTAAACAGATATCGATCGATATCATCGTCAACTACGAACTCGACTATACCGGTTTGTGGAAGACCAGGGATCTCAGTTTGAACGGCGTTTTGATCGAGATGCCCCCGCAGGATTTGCCGCCCAGCGCCGAAGTTGAAGCCATTCTCGCCCTGAGCAACCACGGCCATCTCGAGCAGCATCACGTTCCAGCGCAGGTGGTACGCGTGGCGCCGAGTGGTGTCGCATTAATGTTCCGCGATTATGAAAACCGGACGTATGCGGCTCTGGCGAAACTTCTCCACGCGGAGTAGTCCACGGTAGCGGTGGCCTAAAAGCGTTGCCACCATCCCCTTGTGAATGGGTCATTTGTGCCAGTTCCCCGCTGTATCTGCCTTGCAGCCGGTGGTGATCGGGCGGCGGCAGGATGCAGGTCTGAGGAGCCGCCATGTTGTCTCTGCCACTGAAACCGGACCTTTATTGCGCACTAGTCCAGAGCCAAGAATAGAATTGACATTTCGAATAATATCGATATACTTTCGAATTATGGATCAGGTAGCGGTTTTTAAAGCATTGGCCAATGAGTCACGACTCAAGATTCTGCAGTGGATGAAGAATCCGGAGAAGCACTTTGGTCCGGCCCCGAACGGAAAGGCGCGCGGTAAATCGGTTTGCGTCGGAGAGATTCAGGCGAAGCTTGGGCTGTCGCAGTCGACTGTATCGCACTTTCTGGCGCTGCTTCTGCAGGCCGACCTTCTTGTCGCTAAGCGCGAGGGTCAATGGACTTTCTATGAGCGCAATGAAGAAACGCTCAAGGCTCTCGACAAATTCCTGAAGGAAGATATGTAGCGCGATGGTTCCACCACCGCAGAATTCGCAAGAGCTAGTATATCGAAGTAACTAGATATGTGAAAACAGAGAAATCTCGATAAGGAGACAACCATGAACCAGCAACCTTTGTTGACACCGGTGACTGTAGGGCCATACCAACTGAGCAATCGTGTCGTGATGGCACCCATGACGCGCTCGCGTGCGGACAATCCGGACAAGGCACCAACGGATCTGCATGTGCGCTATTACGAACAACGCTCATCTGCTGGCCTCATCATCACTGAAGGTAGCCAGATATCGACGCAAGGGGTGGGCTATATTCATACGCCCGGCATTTACAGCGCCGCCCAGGTCGCGGGATGGCGCAAGGTGACCGAAGCGGTGCATGCCAAAGGCGGACGCATTTTCATCCAGCTATGGCATGTGGGCTATGTATCGCATCCGGATTTCCACGGCGGCGCGCTGCCTGTGGCGCCTTCGGCCATCAATCCCAATTCGCAGGCGTTTACGCCAGAAGGACTGAAGAACACCGTAACGGCGCGCGCGCTTGAGACAAAGGAAGTGAAGCTGATTGTGCAGGACTACATTCACGCCGCGAAAAACGCCATGGATGCCGGGTTCGACGGAGTTGAGATACATGCGGCAAATGGCTATCTGATTGAACAGTTTCTGCGCGATAGCACCAATCGGCGCAGTGATCAGTACGGTGGAAGTATCGCAAATCGCGCGCGCTTTCTCTTTGAAGTCACGGAAGCGGTCGCTGCCAAGATTGGATCGGATCGTGTCGGTGTGCGGCTTTCTCCGGCTAATACCTGGAATGTGCCGGCGGATTCCAATACACGGGCGCTCTACGAAACTGTCATCGGCTCGCTGTCGGACTACAAGCTTGCGTACCTGCACCTGCGGGAACCGCAGGGTGATCTTTCCGGCATACCCAATATGGTCACGAATGTGACAGAACACTTCCGCGGCGTATTTAAGGGCACGCTGATGACGAACACCGGATTCACCGCGGAAAGCGGTAATGAAATCATTCGCAAAGGGTATGCGGACCTAGTAGCCTTCGGTGCGCTGTTCATATCCAATCCGGACTTGCCGGAGCGCTTTCGCCGCGGTGCCCCGCTGGCGCAGGCGGATCAACACACATATTATCAGGGCGGGCCAAATGGCTACATCGATTATCCGTCTATGCAGTCGGCAGCCTGAAACCTGGTGGTCACGGCGTTAATTTGAAAAAGGAGAAAAACCATGCAAAAAGCAACAATCCTAGTTGGCCGTATTCTGATGGTGGCGATTTTTCTGTCCGCTGGTTACGAGAAGCTTACCGGTTACGCTGGATTCAACGGCTATATGCAGCACCTAGGGCTGGCCACCTGGCTTTCGCCCCTTGTGATCCTTCTTGAGCTCGCTGGCGGACTTGCCGTGCTTCTCGGCCTGTATACTAGGTTTGCAGCAGTCGCCCTGGCTGCCTTCTGCGTAGCGACCGCAGTACTCGTGCATTATCATCCTGAGGACCAGATGCAAATGATCAATTTCTGGAAGAATATCTCGATGACCGGGGGATTCCTGGTTCTTGCCGCCTATGGCGCAGGCACGCTAAGCCTGGATGAAAAATTGAAGCTGAAGTGGCGATAAACACTTATTAGTTGAAGAATAAGGCGGGCGTCCGTGACGCCCGCCTTATTTATTTCC
>JAKBDW010000553.1:0-6680 GCA_021834245.1 Pseudomonadota bacterium | reverse complement strand
GACTGTGTCGGAACGATGAAAATAGACGCCGAGCGTGTCCCAGTTTTCGCCAAGCTTCAGGCCAATCCATGCGAGCCCAAAACTCCAGATAAAGGATCCGGCAAAGGTATAAAGGTTGAAGCGCCCTATCGGCATACGACTGACGCCAGCCGGAAACGCGATGAAAGTGCGGACCAAGGGCAGCAGGCGCCCCAGAAAAATCGTTATCTCTCCATGACGCCGGAACCAGCGGTCCGCCAGATCGAGATCGTGGTGTGATATGAGTACATATTTGCCATACCGTTCTGCAAGTGGACGGCCTCCCCAGGCGCCAATGTAGTAGGCAACGAGTGACCCGAGCACGCATCCGACGGCTCCGGCCAGCGACACACCCCAAAGTGCCAGGGCGCCGGTATGCACGAGATAGCCGGAAAACGGCATGATGATTTCCGATGGCAGCGGGATGCACGCGCTTTCAATTGCCATCAGCAGAACAATGCCGCCGTAGCCAAGATGCGTTATGGTGCTAATGACGAAGGCGGCAAGGAGGGCGATGATTTTTTGGACCATGAGTAATTTCCGGATAGTTCAGAATACGAAAATGCCAAGCTCAATTCGGCAGTGCGCGATCCATCTCAAGCGAAAGTGCAATCAGCATGATAGTCGAGGGGCATGAATTTCCCGTTTCAGTGGCTTGTATCGAAATGCAGGGCTTGGCCGTGGGCGTCGTCGCGGATTCGGCTACCGTCAAATACGACGCGTCCGCCGACAATCGTGTAATCCGGCCAGCCGACCAGCTCGCGTCCGGCAAACGGCGACCAGCCGACGCGCGTGAATAGCTCCTCATTGCGTACCAATTTCCGCTTCGCCATGTCGACGAGGGTGAGATCTGCGTCCCAGCCCTCAAGAATCTTCCCCTTGTTCGCTATACGGTAGGCCTGTGCCGGACCAAAGGACATCCAGCGCTGGATGTCGGCCAGTGAGCAACGGCCCGATGCCATCGCCGTAAGCATGAGCGGTAGCGAAGTCTCCACGCCGGGCATGCCAGCCGGCGACTGGGGATAGGTTCGACTCTTTTCGTCCAAGGTGTGCGGAGCATGGTCCGTCGCAATGAAATCAATGATGCCGTCGCGCAGGCCGTCCCAAAGCGCGGCGTTATCACGCGCCGTGCGAATCGGGGGATTCATCTGGACCAGAGAGCCTTGAGTTGCGTAATCGTCGATATTCAGAAAAAGGTGATTCGGAATCACCTCGGCGGTGACCCATGGCGGCTTGTCGCGGCGCAGCAGTTCCACCTCCTCACGTGTGGACAGATGAAGAATGTGCAGTCGGCGATGGTATTTCTTGGACAATGACAGCGCCAGTTGTGTTGCGCGTAGCGCACATTCATTGTCACGGATTTCGGAGTGTACGGCGACGTCGGAACGTCCAGCAAACTGCGTTTTGCGTGCCACGATGCGCGCTTCATCTTCAGCATGTACAGCAATCAACCTATTACCGTGGGCGAAGATTCGTTCAAGATCGGCTGGGTCGTTTACCAACAGGCTGCCGGTGCTGGCCCCCATGAAAATTTTGATCCCGCAGACCGGCGAAACGTGGTTGATGGCGTCCAGATTGTTCGGTGTCGCGCCAATGAAAAAACCGTAGTTCACGACGCACTTGTGCGCGGCCCGCATAAGTTTCTCGTCGAGCGCCGCCTGGTTCGTGGTTGGTGGGTCGGTATTGGGCATTTCAAGGAAGCTGGTAACCCCGCCGCGCGCAGCTGCGCGCGAGCCGCTTCCGAGATCTTCCTTGTGTTCGTTGCCGGGTTCGCGGAAATGCACCTGCGGGTCGATTACGCCGGGCAGCAGGAGCCGGCCAGCGGCGTCGATTTCCTCTTTGGCGCTGGCGTCGATTTTAGGGCTAACGCGCGCAATATGGCCGCCCTCGCAGGCGACGTCCCCGGTTACGGTCGTGCCGTCAGGGCGGGCTATCGCGGCGTTTCGGATAATAAGATCGAACAAGTGCGTCTCCCGAAACAAAAAAGGGGACAGCCGTCCCCGTTTTTCAGTGGCGGCTGATCGAGCTTGCTCAGCCCATCTGTTTTTCGCGGATTTCGTCGAGTGTTTTGCAGTCGATGCACAGCGTTGCAGTTGGCCGCGCTTCGAGGCGCTGCACGCCTATCTCGACACCGCAGGTCTCGCAGAAACCGTAATCGCCGGTATCAATCTTGCCCAGCGCTTCCTCGATTTTTTTGATCAGCTTGCGCTCGCGGTCGCGATTGCGCAACTCAAGCGACATATCAGTTTCCTGGCTGGCGCGATCATTCGGATCCGGATGATTGGCGGTTTCGTCCTGCATGCTGTGAACCGTGCGCGAAACCTCCTCCAGCAGCTCCTGCTTCCACGCGTTGAGTATCGCGCGAAAGTGATCGAGCTGTTTCTTGTTCATATACTTTTCGCCCTTTTTTTCCACGTACGGTTTGATCCCGTGGATAAGGACGGAAGACTGTTCCTTCTTCTTGCTTACCGGCATCGTCGCTCCTGCAAAATCGATTGGGCAGCTAAAAATCAAGCGCGCATCTATACCAGAAAACCAGGGTCAGGCGCAAGGATTGGGTGCAAAAAGCGCGCCACGCTGGCGCACCGGGCAAATTGGAGTAAAATTCGGCCTATTTCGCGAACTTAGACTGCAAATGGCCCTAGCGACCCTCATTTTCGACGTGGATGGTACCCTGGCTGATACCGAAAGGGACGGGCACCGGGTGGCTTTCAACCGGGCCTTTGCCGACGCAGGCCTGGACTGGCACTGGGATGTGGACCTGTACGGGCAACTGCTGGAAGTGACCGGAGGCAAGGAGCGCATGCGCTACTACATCGAGAAATTTCGGCCAGATTATCCAGTAACACCCGGCTTCGGTGCCCTCGTCGCGCGCCTGCATGCCGCCAAGACCGACTATTACACTGATTTGCTTGCCCAAGGGTCCATTCCGCTGAGAGCCGGCGTTCGACGCCTGTTGTTGGCGGCGCGCGAAGCTGGATTGAAGCTGGCTATTGCAACGACTACCACACCGGCCAACGTCACCGCCTTGCTGGAGCACGCACTAGATCCACAGGCACCGTCCTGGTTTGAAATCATTGCGGCCGGCGACGTAGTGCCGCGCAAGAAGCCGGCTCCTGACATCTACCTTTATGCCCTGGAGCAGATGCGCGTGTCCGCGCGGGAATGTCTGGCATTCGAAGATTCGCAGAACGGGCTGCAATCTGCCCGAGCCGCTGGTTTGGAGACTGTCATAACCGTAAATGATTACACCCGCGACCACGACTTTGACGGCGCCGCCTTGGTGGTCGACAGCCTGGGTGAACCGCAACAGCCGTTCTCAGTGATTCGTGCTGATAACAGGGTTAATGGCGCGCACATGTTCGATCTCGCGCTGGCGCGCCGGCTGCTTTCGAATTGAAGCGGTCTCCATCAACCGTTTTGTCCATCGCAGCCGCCGCCTGCCGGGGACGCGCCATTGTCGCAAGGTGCCCGGCAGGATGAAACCCGTCGCGACGCGCATGGCGCGAATTGCGCCATTTCACGTCATGGATGTACTGGCACGCGCCAAGGCGATCGAGGCGGCCGGGCGATCCGTCATTCACATGGAAATTGGCGAGCCGGATTTTCCCACTGCTCCTGGGATCGTACAGGCTGGCATCAAGGCGCTCGAGACAGGACATACTCACTACACGCCGGCCTTGGGATTGCCGGAACTTCGCGCCGCAATCGCGGCAAGTTATCTCGCTAGCGCCAGGCCAGACCCGGGTCGCGTGGTTGTCACGCCCGGCGCCTCTGGCGCACTGCAGCTCATTTTCGGAGTGCTAATCAACCCCGGTGACGAGGTGCTCATGGCCGATCCCGGCTATCCCTGCAATCGTCATTTCGTGCGGCTTTTTGGCGGAAACGCGCGACTCGTCCCGGTGGACTCTTCGACGGAGTATCAGCTGACAGCTGACCTGGTTCGGCGCCACTGGTCGGAGCGCACGCGCGCCGTTTTACTTGCTTCGCCGTCAAATCCGACGGGCACTGTTGTGGCGCCGACCGAAATGGCAAAGATCATTCGCACGACTCTGGAATTGGGCGGCCGACCGATCGTCGATGAAATCTACCTCGGTCTCGTTTACGACGGTGACGTAGTGAGCGCGCTGACTCATTCGCCTGATGTGTTCGTAGTCAATAGTTTTTCGAAGTACTTTGGCATGACCGGCTGGCGAATCGGCTGGCTGGTAGCCCCGGCGGAATATATTCCCGAAATCGACCGTCTGGCGCAGAACATTTTTCTTGCAACGAACACGCCGGCTCAGCATGCGGCGCTCGCCGCGTTCGATCCGGCCGTCGACATCGAGTTGCGCCACCGCCGCGAGATATTTCGCGAACGCCGCGATTATCTGTTGCCTGCATTGCGCCGTCTTGGCTTCGACATTCCGCTTGTGCCGCAGGGAGCGTTTTACCTGTATGCCGACTGCAGCCGTTTTACGCACGACGCTCATGCATTCGCCCTCAAGTTACTCGAGGAAGCGGCAGTAGCCATTACGCCGGGACTCGATTTCGGTGAACATCAGCCCGAGCGACACGTGCGCTTTTCCTACGCCAATACGCTGGAAAATCTTGCGGAGGGTGTACGGCGAATTGCCAGCCACCTGGGTGTCAATCCGCGTCTAGCCGATTCGGATTAGTTGGCGACCCGTCGCACGCGCCATCACGCGTGACTTTTCAAGCGCTGCATTGGCCTTATGCTCCGTGAGAACAGGGAGCACGCCATTGTTGTATGCCGTTGCTAGATGTGCAGCAATTTTTCCAGGTGAGCGGGCAGGTCTCGATCCGGAATTTCAAGCAAGTCCTTGTCCAGGGAACCGGTAACCAGTGCCGCCGTGTGGGAATCCAACGCAGCGCGCAGCTCACCAAGAAACTGTGGTTCCGCCACCAGCACCAATTTCTGATACCGGTTGCCTGTGCGACCTTGCTGCAGAATTTGCGCAAGATGCTGCGCAAACTCGCGGGCGACCTGCTCTTTGGGGTCTGGTGATTTGCTTACCGTGTGGCGCGAGTGGAAGCTGTCAAACAAGCGCCCGGACTTGTCGCTGCTGATTTCGCGATTCTTGAGACGTCCTTCAGGATGGGGGATTTCCTGCACCCGGTGGAGCTCGCCCCCCGCCTTTTCCTGCTCGTACAAACGCGCATTGGCGCGCTGTGCTAACAACACCCATGTTTTGTTCATAGTAGCAGCCTTCTTGTATTTGCAGGTTGGTACAGATGTCGACTAATAGTCTCCCGCGGTTGGCTATCCTGCGGGATGACCTGGATCAAAATTCAGTACCGCGAACAGCAGTTTATGCGGTATCTGCACTGTCCGTTACTGGCATGCCCTTTGCACTTGGTTGGCACGACTTTTCCTGAATCTACGCGACTTTTCCTGAATCTAATAGTCCGAATTTATGGCCAGCGTTTGGCATGACGACACGCCAAGAGCGCGTCGACAAATGAAGGCGCCTAGGGATTTTCCGGCCGTGCCGGCCCAACTGCATGGGATAGCTACGGTTCCCCGAGACGCTATTCAACGGGCGTATCAGAGCTATTACCCCACTCGGACCAAGATCCCGGGTAGCCCGAGATCTTGCTGAAACCGAGACTCTTCAAGACGATGTAGGTATGTGCAGAACGATGGTGTGTCTGGCAGTAGGTAATCACCTCCTTGTCCGGTGTTACGCCTAGCTGGGTCAGCATACGCCGCAGTTCCGTTGCGGATTTGATTCGAAGGTCGTGGTTCTGGTCGATGGCATTAACCCACTCGAAATTGACTGCACCCGGGATATGGCCGGCACGGGTGGAAAGGCGCTTTTCGCCGCGGTATTCAGCCGGCGTACGTGCATCCAGAATAGCCACCGCCGGATCGCCTAGATGTTCCTTGATATATTCCTTGCTGGCCATCGCCGTCCCGGTCCGCGACACTCGGTAGTCCGTCTTGGCACGCGGTTTCACTTCGTGAGTAAGAGGTTTGTGTTCCGAGAACCAGGCCTGCAGACCCCCATTCAGGAGCGAAAAACGACTGTGCCCGACCGCTTCGAGCGTCCATAGCAGTCGCGACGCGCGCCCGCCGCCTTCGTCGTCATAGGCAACGACGTGATGCTCTGCAGTCATGCCGATGGCGGAAAAGACTGCGGACAGTTGCGCATCATCCGGCAGCAATCCCATTGCCGGCGGACGTGCCGCCACGAATTGCGTATATTCCAGGTGGACCGCACCGGGAATATGGGTTTGGCGGTACACCTCGGGTTTGCACAGGTCAACCACCAGTATTGCATCTGACGCCAGGTGTTTTTCCAGTTCTGCGGGTTCGACAATGAGAGGTAGCAATGGTGTATTTGTCATTCTGTAGCATCCGTTTCATGGGTGAGCCCGGAGCGCCGGGTCGTGTCTGCAAAAATTCTAGCGTGATTCCCCGGGCCGATGATAGCCAACCAGTCTTTGGAAGCTATCAGCCCGCTTCTTTGATCCCGGGCATATTCTGTGCAATCCTTGTACAAATAGCCGATGAGGCTATTGCCTTTCGAGCAGTGGCCCCGAGCAGATCTGGAGCAGTTTGTGGAAATTTTTAAGGTCTTTACCGTCGAAGCGGCACACCGGCTGCCGAACCTGCCGGAAAACCACAAATGCCGGCGTCTTCATGGACATTCCTTTCG
>JAKBDW010000525.1:0-6685 GCA_021834245.1 Pseudomonadota bacterium | reverse complement strand
CTATCGTCCCGCGGTTGCCCAAGCTCCGACTCCAGCAGAAGACTCACCGACCGCCGATAGCTCCGAAGGCAAGACGGTCTACCTGCTGCGCAACAACCAGGTAACGCCGGTGCGGATCCAGACCGGGATTACGGACAACAAATTTACCGAAGTGGTGGGCGGCGATCTGAAGCCGGGAGATCGGCTGATTGTGGAGGACCGAGAAGCAAAGAAACCTGCGAGCAGCGGCCAGTTCCATTTTCGGGCTCTCTAAATGAATGGCGCACCGCTTATCCGTGCTGAGGGCATTCGAAAGGAATACTCGACAGGCATGGCTGCGCCAGTGCCGGTGCTAAAAGGCGTCGACCTCAGCATCTATGCGGGCGAGTTCGTTGCAATCATGGGACCTTCGGGCTCGGGCAAATCAACGTTCATGAATATTCTTGGCTGCCTCGATGCCCCGACCGCGGGTCATTACTACCTCGATGGCCGCGACGTAGCTTCACTCGGCGTGAATGAACTGGCACGGCTGCGCAATCGTTTGTTTGGATTCGTGTTCCAAGGGTTCAACCTTCTGTCGCGGGTTGATGCCCGCGATAATGTCGCTCTTCCGTTGCTGTATTCAGGGATGGCCCGACGTGAGCGCCGCGAGCGTGCGCAGGAACTGCTCGAACAGGTAGGACTCGGCGCGGTCGCGCATCACTTACCGAATCAGTTATCCGGCGGCCAACAACAGCGCGTGGCCATAGCCCGCGCGCTGGCTAACCAACCGCAGTTCATACTTGCCGACGAACCCACCGGCAACCTTGATACCAAAACCAGTCAGGAGATCATGGGACTTTTCACCGACCTCAATACCACGCGCGGGATAACGATACTTCTCGTTACGCATGAGGCCGATATTGCGCGCTACGCCCACCGCCTCGTACGCTTTTTGGATGGTCGCATCGTGCAGGACGGGGCAACGAATGAGCTTCTTTCGGGGACCGACAATTGATTCCCGCCCTGCTTGGCGAAGCTTGGCGCGCAATGGCGGTTAATCGCCTGCGCACGTTGCTCACAATGCTGGGCATGATCATCGGCGTAGGCGCCGTGGTGCTCATGCTTGCCATTGGCCAAGGTGCGCAATTCATCATAAACCAGTCGATTACCTCAATGGGTGCCAACCTGTTTATCATTCTTCCTGGCGCCTCGACCTCAGGCGGCATGCGCTTTGGGGCCGGGTCGGTCGCCACACTGAACCTGGGGGATGCGGAGGCACTAGAAGATGTGAAGGGTGTAGCTGCGGTAGCCCCGATAGCGTCTGGCTCAGCACAACTGGTTTATAGCGGCGCCAACTGGAGCACACTGGTCACTGGAACGACGCCGAGTTACCTTAAGTTGCGAGACTGGAGTCTTAAGTCCGGCCACGCTTTTTCAAACGCCGATCTGCGGGCAGCGACACGCGTAGCGCTGCTTGGACAGACCGTGGTAACAAATCTCTTTGGCGACGAGAATCCAATCGGCAAAACAGTGCGCATCCTTAACAGCCCGTTCCAGGTAATCGGTGTGTTGGCCGACAAAGGCCAGAGCCTCGACGGACGGGATCAGGACGACACCGTACTCGTGCCGGTAACCACCGCGCAGCGAAAGCTTTTCGGGACACAACTGCCGGGAAGCGTGCGCTTTATCATGGTCCAGGCCCAATCGGCGAATCTGATGGAGCAGGTGCAGAAGAGCATGGAGCAGCTGTTGCGACAGCGGCATCGCATTGGAAAGGCCGAAGATGATGATTTTACGATTCGTAACCTGACGGCCCTTTTCCAGGCTGCGGCGTCGACGGCACGCATCCTGTCGTTCATGCTCGGCGCTATTGCATCCATTTCACTCCTTGTCGGAGGTATCGGCATAATGAATATCATGCTGGTATCTGTGACCGAGCGAACACGCGAGATTGGTATTCGCATGGCAGTTGGAGCCCTGCCCTGGCAGGTAATGATTCAGTTTCTGCTGGAAGCCATGATCATATCGATACTCGGATCCATTATCGGTATCGCGCTAGGAATGACTGGCGCCTGGATCGTGAGTGTCCTGGCTGGAATCACCGTTGTGGTGACTCTCTGGTCATTGGTGCTGGCCTTTTTGGTGGCAGCCGGTATCGGAATCTTCTTTGGCTATTACCCAGCCCGCAAGGGCGCTCATCAGAAGCCCATCGAGGCCTTGCGTTACGAATAGCCCGACCCCGCATTGCGCGGGATCGGGTGGACAGATCCTAGAACGCCTGGCCTGACTTGACTCCGAATGCCTTCAGAATCATGGCAAGCGGGCAAAACCCGGTGAACGCGGATTGCAGCAGGTTCGCGCCGACAAATGCGGTGAACCACAGCCAGTACACGCTATGCAATTGCGACAATGCGAGGCTGATAAGGATAAAGGCGCCGGCAAAGGCCAACACAAGACGGTCAACGGACATCGTATACACTCCTTCAAGCTTGATTTCAAAAGACTATTTTGACGCGCTGGGATCGCGCACGCGCTATATTTAGACATGACCAGACGTCGGCTTGCAAGTGCTGGCAGGTCGCGCGCGTCTGGAACACGATTGCGCGTTCCGTTGAAGACAGGGGACTGATCCTGCCGCTGCGTAGACCGGTTGGTTTCCGAGAAATCAATTTTTTCGCAGACCATGCGAACGTCCGCAAAATGACTTCTCGCATCCGCCAGCCTGGATCGCGTCCGAAAGTCCGAACGGGGCAGGCCAATATTGCTGTCGTTCTGCCGCGGCGGCCAGGCGTGTCCGGCAGCAACATTAGCGCCAGTGCTTCGAGCTACAATGATGGTTACGCAAAATTTGTTGCAATCGACGAGAGGAAATCCGCGTGACGACGAGAATCGGCATAGTTACAGCTTCCGACCGCGCCAGCGCCGGCGTGTACGAGGACCTGTCCGGCAAGGCCATTATTGAAACCCTCAAGGCCTACCTCGCATCGCCGTGGGAGTCGATCTATCGCCTCATTCCGGACGACCAACCGACGATCGAGGCGACCCTAACTGATCTCGTCGATCGGGAAAAGTGTTGCCTGGTTGTCACGACAGGCGGTACCGGTCCCGCCGCACGCGACGTGACGCCCGAAGCCACCGAGGCGATATGCGACAAAATGATGCCGGGATTCGGCGAATTGATGCGCCAGGTGAGCTTGCGTTATGTTCCCACGGCAATACTATCGCGCCAGACAGCGGGAATCCGCGCGAACGCACTGATCGTGAACCTGCCAGGAAAGCCAAAGTCGATACGCGAATGTCTGGACGCCGTGTTTCCGGCTATCCCGTACTGCATCGACTTAATCGGAGGACCCTACCTGGAATGCAATGAGGCCGTTATCAAGGCATTTCGCCCCAAGGGCGCGTAACTAACGGCGACAGGTCCCTGACGCCAAACTATCACGCCCATTAGCGCCCGCGTCGGCGTTTGCCTCGACCCGTAGGACTTCCGGGGTTAAGCAAAGGCTGTGGCCGGCCTTGGGGATCCACCGTTGCACGTTCTGGAGACCCGGTGTGTTGCGTACGAAAGCGGCCCCCTCTGCCCAGGGCCCTTGGCGGGTTGCCAAGCTTAGGACGATCGAGCTGCTTGTGGCCGGTCGGTTCCGCAGCCGGCGCAGAACTGGACGCGCGAAACTGCATTCGTCCAAGCGGTTGATGGGCGGGAACGAGATGATGTTTCGCGCCGCCAATGAGGTCGGCACGACCCATACGGCGCAAGGCCTGTCGCAATACTGGCCAGTTGTTAGGGTCGTGATAACGCAGGAAGGCCTTGTGCAGCCGACGCACCTTCAACCCCTTTGGAATTTCCACGTCTTCGCTTTCCACCGTAACCTTGCGCAGCGGATTCTTGCCGGAATGATACATGGCGGTGGCCGTAGCCATGGGCGAGGGCAAAAATGCCTGAACCTGATCTGCGCGGAACCCGTTTTGTTTCAACCACAGCGCCAGTTCGAGCATGTCTTCATCGGTAGTGCCGGGGTGGGCAGCAATGAAATACGGAATCAGGTACTGCTCCTTGCCTGCCGCGTTCGAGAAGCGGTCAAACATCTCCTTGAAGCGGTAATATGATCCCATGCCGGGCTTCATCATCTTGCTGAGGGGGCCCTCCCGCAGATGCTCGGGAGCGATCTTAAGGTAGCCGCCAACATGGTGACTGACTAGTTCCTTTACATACTCTGGCGATTCGACCGCAAGGTCATAGCGTACACCCGAGGCAATAAGCACCTTCTTCACCCCTGGCACTGCCCGCGCGCGCCGGTATAGTCGGATAAGCGGCGCATGGTCGGTATTCAGGTTTCGGCAAATACCAGGATAAACACAAGATGGTCGGCGGCAGGCGGCTTCCACCTCGCTGCTCTTGCAATGCAGGCGATACATGTTGGCAGTGGGTCCGCCAAGATCCGATATGATGCCAGTAAAACCGGGGACCGAGTCGCGCACGGCCTCGATTTCTCGGATCACTGAATCCTCGGATCGACTTTGGATGATGCGGCCCTCGTGTTCTGTTATGGAGCAGAAGGTACACCCCCCAAAGCATCCCCGCTGGATGGAAATTGAAAAACGAATCATCTCGTACGCCGGAATGTTCGCGTCGCCGTAAGACGGGTGCGGCCGCCGCGTAAACGGTAACTCGTACACGCGATCTAGCTCGCGTGTTGTCAGCGGAATTGCAGGTGGGTTTAGCCAAAGATCACGCTCTCCATGTCGTTGCACCAGGGCGCGTGCGTTTCCCGGATTGGACTCGGTATGGAGTATGCGCGAGGCGTGCGCGTAAAGAACTGGTTCGGCCGCGACCTGCTCGAACGCCGGCAGGCGAATCACACTGCGGTCGCGACTTACCTTTGCTGGCGTGCGCTGAAAGTGCACCCTCTCGGTCTTGCTGCCCGCTGCATCGCATGTCGGCGTGGTCGACCCGCTTCCACTCATGGCATACGGATCGACCGGCGGATTTAGCGGCCCTGGAACATCAATATGGGTTGAATCGATTTCTGTCCAATCGCCCGGCAGATCCCTGCGAATGAATGCCGTGCCACGCACATCGGTGATCGCTTCGATCGGCTCACCGCGTGCCAGACGATGCGCAATCTCCGTTATCTGCCGTTCTCCGTTTCCGTATACCAGAAGGTCCGCCTTGGCATCCAACAGAATCGAGCGGCGCACTTTGTCAGACCAATAATCGTAATGCGCGATTCTGCGCAAACTCGCTTCAATGCCGCCGATGATGATCGGTACATCTGAATACGCCTCGCGGGCGCGTTGGGCGTAAACAATCACGGAACGGTCCGGACGCCGTCCGCCCTCACCCCCCGGCGAATACGCATCGTCCGAGCGTATTCGCCGCTCGGCGGTATATCGATTCACCATGGAATCCATATTCCCGCCGGTAATGCCGAAAAACAGCCTCGGCTGTCCCAGGTCCATGAACGCATCTTTTTTGTGCCAATCCGGCTGCGCAATAATGCCAACACGAAAACCCTGTGCCTCGAGCAATCGTCCGACGATTGCCATACCAAAACTAGGGTGATCGACATAGGCATCGCCGGTCACGATCACCACGTCGCAGGCATCCCAGCCGAGCGCATCCATTTCGCTGCGTGACGTAGGAAGGACCGGGGCGATACCAAAGCGGGCAGCCCAGTATTTACGACGAGAAAACAAGTCAGGGACGGTCTGCATGAAGACATGCCGGATGACAATCAGGCCCATATTATAGCGCGAAATCAGGCACCGCGTCGTGAACATCTATGCGGTTGGGCTTTGCCGTCAGGCCGGTATCTTTACATTATAAGGCGTAACCCGGCGTGGGTTAGGTGGAGGTCTCAGCACTTGCCCGCGCCAGCCGCTTACGCTCGCGCTCGATGAACATGAATTCGAGCGGACGATAAACAAGGCTGCGATCGCTGGTATAACGCGCAATGCTTTCCAGCGAATATTCCGCTCCATTCAAAATGGCGTCGGCGGCCATAAGGCCGCTGCGCACCGCCGGACCAATTCCTTCACACATGTCGCGAGTTGCCAGACCGGCTGCGTCGCCAACAATCATGGCATTCTCTATACGCGGTGTGCGTACATCGGTTCTGAGGTAATAGCTGTAGCCCTTGGGTTCCAACTCGACATCACCGAGCATTCCAGTCTGCTTGAGCCGGGATACCAGATTTTCCCAATGGCTCCAGATGTCTTCGTTGCGTCTCTTGAGCTGGCTCGCCATACCACCGATTCCCACGTTCAAATAGGCCTGCGCCTTTGGCACGTACCAGGAGTAGCCCGGAAAACCTTTTTCGAAAAACCAGAGATGGCAGTCGCAGTCGTCATAGTCATAGGCAAATTCATGTTCCAACGTCACTGTCTGCAACTCTTTCGCGCGCGGGTTGGCGGCACGAAAAAAGCTGCGGTAAACGGGGCATTTAGTACCACCGGCGCCAATCAAATAACGCGCGCGGTATTGGTCATCGACTACGTAATACTCGCCGTCCTTCCTGAGTTCGCGGGCATTGTGGGTAGCCACAGGTACGCCAGACCTCTTAAGCAGCCATTCGTCAAACTCGTAGCGTCTGATTGAATGCTGCAGACTGTTGAGTGTGAAATTCAGGCCGAAAAGGCGGATGTGAAGTTGCTCAAAGGAGAGAAACCGGTGTGGGTAAGTTGTGATGTCGATTTCCAGGTCACGTACTACATCCGGTGTAAT
>JAKBDW010000591.1:0-6690 GCA_021834245.1 Pseudomonadota bacterium | reverse complement strand
CTGGCCTTAGTGGCCATCCGCGCGGTGCTGGCGCCCGGTGGTGCCACTGCGCTGAATATCCCGACCGCGCTACCCCGAGAGCCGGCGACGGACCGGATTACCATCCGGTTGCGCCCAGGGGATGGTTCGGCACTGGATGCCCGAGCGGCGCAACGAGGGGTGAAGGCATCCACCTATCTTGCGGCACTGGTTCGCGCGCATCTCGGTGCCAGTCCGATCCTCACCGCCGACGAGCTCCATACGGTCAAGCAAGCCGTGATCGTGATGGCAGGGGTAGGGCGGGTCCTCTCGCGGATGGCCCGCTCTGGCAGCCAGGGAAGCCCTTTACCGCCCGAAGTGCGCCAGGCCCTGGTCCAGACCCGCTGTGTCCTCGCCACCGTGGAGCAGCGCACGAGCAATCTGGCGCGGGCGGCGCTGCGAAGCTGGGAGTCCCGCTATGAGTAGGCGACCGTTTCGGTTACCGGCCGGCGAGCGTCCATTCCTGGAGGTCGCCAGCCTGGGCCGCTCGGGATCATCCGGGGACCGCTTCACCCCGGCGCAGATCGAGCAGATCCGGCGGACGGTGAGGCGGGTACCGGAGGTGATGGTCAAGGTCACCGGCGGTGGGACTAAGACCGGCGCCGTCGTGGCGCATTTCGCGTACATCAGCCGGAAGGGGAAGCTCGAGATCGAGACGGACGCCGGGGAGCGGATCGACGGGAAGGACGCGCAGCGAGCCTATCTCGCCGGCTGGCACCTTGAACTGTCCGCCGGCCAGTATCGGGGCCCGCATGATCAGCGCGAAAACGCGCGCAAGACGAAGTTGGTCCACAACATAGTGCTGTCGATGCCGGCGCCGACCCCACCCGAGAAGGTGCTCGCCGCCGCCCGGGTGTTCGCGCGGGAGAAATTTGGGGTTCGGCACCGGTATGCGATGGTGTTGCATACGGATCAGGCCCACCCGCATGTCCACTTGGTCGTGAAGGCTGAGGACCTGCACGGAAGGCGGCTCCATATCGGCAAGCCCATGCTGAGGGAATGGCGCGAGGATTTCGCGCGGCTGATGAGGGAACAGGGGATCGCCGCCAATGTGACACATCGCGTCCTTCGTGGGCGGAACAAGGGCAAGAAGCACTATGAAATATTCCGCGCCCAGCGCTGGGGTCAATCGACCTCGCTACGGACAAAGGTGACGGCGATTGCGACCGAGCTGATGAAGACCGGCCGCTTCAGTGAGCCCGCCGCCCGAGCCCAGTTCGTCGCAACGCGAAAAGCGGTCGTTGCGAACTGGATGAAGATCGCGGACGCGCTGGACCGACAAGGCGAGGTCGTGCTGGCGGGCGATGTGCGGTACTTCGCGAAGCACTTGCCGCCAGTCCTGACGGATGCAGAGAGATTGGCCGAAAAATTCACCCGGCATTTGGCCCCGTTGCGAGACGCAACCCGCATGCGTGAGATCCGCGACGTCGATGTGCCCATACGATGACGACGTGGTGACCCGCGCCTCCCGCTGTTCGCCCAAAACCCCGCAAAAAGCAAACCCCGCCACGGGGGCGGGGTTCGTAGGCCGATCCTCTTGGTAATCCCACTCTTGGTGCGGACCCTTGCGGGCGGGCAGACGCGCCATCGGCTATTGCGTCACAGCGACCACCGTAATGTCCGGCGGCACCTAATGCAAAGGATGGTCAACCCCACCGGGCAAGGTACTGATATTCAGTAACTTTGTTAAACCGAGGCGTACATCTCGCCTCAAGACCAATTTATGGGTATACTTCCACGGCATCTACGTTGAACTGCACACAACCTCCATGCTTCATTCCTACGCCTTTGCGAACTTTCGCAGCTTCCGCGAGCGCACGGAGGTATCGCTCGAGCTGGCGGAGAACGCCGCCGTGAACGGCTGGGACCGCGTGTCTCCGTCCGGACAACGGCTGACAACGGCGCTGGCTGTGCTCGGACCGAACGCCTCGGGCAAAACTTGTCTCATCCATCCGCTGGCGTTTCTTTCGTGGTTTATTCGGGATTCGTTCAATGCGAAGCCCGACCAGGGGATTCCGATTATTCCGCACTTCACGGGGGCAGATGTACCCACGGAATTTGAAGTGATCGCTGACGCGGATGAGCCGGAAAGTCTGTGGCGCTATCGATTGAGCGTAACTGCACAAGAAGTGCTCGCGGAATCTTTGGAGAAGAAGACGCGACGGGGCCAGTGGTATCCGGTATTCACCCGCACACGGTTGCAACCGAAGCGTTATGAAGTGAAGCAAGATGGCTTTGGCCTCGACCCGTCCCAAGCGGAGGTGGTGCGGGCGAATGTATCGTTGATTTCCTGGGCGGCGCAGTTTGGGGTGCCACTGGCGCAGATGCTAGCCAATATGCGGGTATTCACAAACCTGACCGAAAACGGTAAGACGTGGCAGCCGCGCAGCGAGATCTTGGAACTCTGTACACGCCATTACGCGCAGAACGAGGGACTTCGGGTACGAATGCGCGATCTGCTGGCGCAATGGGATTTGGGCCTAACAGATGTGTCCATTCGGGAACATGAGATTCCGGACGCCTCGGGCGCGAAGAAACCTCACTGGTTTGCCTACGGGGTACACCGCGACTTGGTGCGCGGGCAGGACTATTTTCTGCCGTTCATTCACGAATCGAGCGGCACTCAGGCCGCGTTTACCCTTCTAGCGCAGATGCTAGTCGCCCTCGAGGTGGGCGGGCTCGTCGTGTGGGATGAGCTCGATGGTGATCTGCACCCGCACATGCTCGAGCCATTGCTCGACCTATTCTCGAATTCGGAGACCAATCCGCACAACGCGCAGATCGTTTTCACTTGTCACGCAGTGGAAGTACTGAGGCTACTTCAGAAGTCTCAGGTGATGTTGGTGGAGAAGGAGGGCTTAGAGAGCGCGGCTTGGCGACTGGATTCCCTAGAGGGCGTGCGAAGCGATGACAACCGCGTCGCGAAATATCTCGCGGGGGCGTACGGGGCGGTGCCGAGGCTCTAAGCGTGGCACCTCTCACACGGACGAATACCACGGTGCTGCTGGTCTGTGAGGGGTACGCGGAGGTCGAATGGGTACGTGTCATTCGCGATTTGTACTTGCCGCGGGGGTGCGGGATCTCATTGCGATCGGAGAATCGGCGCGGCCATGGAGGGTCGGCGGCCCTGACCCTGGCCGTGCAACGTCGACGCGAAGGGGATTATGATCGCGTTGGCGTAGTGGTGGATACTGATCAGCATTGGGGTGACGCGCAGCGTCAGATGGCCATCGAACATGGAATAGCGGCCATTGAATGCATTCCTTGCATCGAAGCCATGCTTCTGAACGTTGATGGTCAGCGGGCACATGCTCGCACGGCCGATAACAAAAATGCATTTGAGGTGGCATATGGAGGCCCCGCTAACAGGCCGGGCATCATCCAGAGACATTTCCCACGTGCCAAATTTGATCATGCGCGGAGCCGTGTTCTCGCCGTCAATCGGTGCTTGACGCTTCTCAATTGCTAAGGTTCGTGGATGTCGCCCAATTCCAGAACGGCACCGGCAATGCCCGCAGGAAGCGATCAGCCTCCCTTGAGAGTAATCCGATACACTAAAATGCCGAATCTGGAGACTATTTCAGCGATTGCCCGACGCCCATGCGCACTGCGACAACTAGTGTAACGAATGGTCCGGATAGTCCGCACGCACTAAGCCGACCAATGAGGAATGCACGTTGGCTATAACCGCAGTCGAATTCCGTCAGCTGCTTTGCACGAAAACTGAAGGCGATATTGTGCGGGAGCTAATCGTTACACCGGACCCAGGTCCATATCTCATGCCTGAAGCGTTGATTCACATAGAAGGTGCAGTCAGGAATGTATTCCAAGTTCCGGTAGATCACCATGTCACTGCGTATGTCGTCGGGTCCGCGAAGCTTGGATTCTCCTACATAGAGAAGCGCCAAGGCGACGTAATTATCAAGCCAGCGTATCGAAACTACGAGCCCGGGCGTTCGGATGTTGATATCGCCATAGTAAGTCCGGTCTTAGAGGTCTCCCATTTCCGGAAATCTATGTCGCAAATGGCCCCGTTGACGTAGACACTGGTGAGGGACAGCAACTGCTTGTCGACGGACAACAGCGCGTCACCACAATTGTAAGTTATTTCTCAGGAGACCCAAAGACATCGAGTAATATAATAACTCCATATACGAGCCTCGGTGATGATCAGAAACGGGAGTTTCTGAATTATGACGTTGCCGTTCGGGATCTCGGATCTATATCTCCCGAGGAAATTGTGGATATTTTCAAGAGAATTAACTCAACAAAATATTCATTGAACGAAATTGAAATCAACAATGCCGTCTATACTGGCGCTCTCATGTCACTTGCGCAGGGTTTCGCAGAGCACGAGTTTTTTGAGACTCATCAGGTTTTTCGCCCCACAGATATAAAGAGAATGGGGGATGTCAGATTTGTCCTGCAGTTAATTATAACGATGCTCGGTGGCTACTTTGATCGGGATGAAACGCTTGAGAAGTATCTCAGTGACTTTAACGAAGAGTTCCCCCTTCACAGAGAGATTGGTGAGAGACTCATTCGTCTTTTCGATTTTGTGACTGAATGTGGCTTTCAGAAGTCTTCCAGGATATGGAAGCGATCCGATTTGTTCACGGCAATGGTGTCACTCGATCGGCTCTTTGAAGAAGGCCATCCTATCAGTCCTTCCGAAGCACTGGACCGGTTAGAGAGATTTTACGTGCGTGTTGATGAAGCCGGAATGGACGCGGGAGATCCGGCGGTGGCAATCTATGCAAAGGCGGCAATTCAAGCGTCGAATGATAGAATTAACAGAGTGAGACGTGGCATCATTGTTGAATCAGTTCTCTCTAACGAAGATCCCATAGAAAGCCTTGTCAAAGAGGGGCTACTTTGAATGGGTGCACGATTTGGCCTGGGTTTGATATTGGACTCTTGTCTGGCATTATGTCCGTCGCAGGCGTGCCGCGTTCGCCTTACTAACGTCATGTTTAGATGTGCGGCGCAACCGCAACGGGCGTGATGCGCATTGCCGAGGGACGCATTAGGCCCTGCTGTGAAGCTGGTTGATTGGGAGGGCCGTAGGCTATCTGAACGCGATTCCGATGACGTCCTCAAGGAAACTGGAGACCTTCTTGACGCCCGGCTTGTACTTGCTCGGATGCCCACATCGGTTTCGCAGATCCAGGGCCTCACCTAGTGTTGTCTTTTGTCCTTTGTCGAGAATCTGGAGGTCCTGCGCCACTTGGAGGTGATGCGTTTCTTTGCTAAATGCAAAATCGTCTATGGTTATGATAGCCCGCGCCTTGCTGTCGTGTCGCTGTAATGCCGCGGTAACTGCCGCGCCACCCTTGGTTATCAGACGCTCGTGGATTGTACGAATTGCTCCGGCCCACGCAAAGACGACGCAAGCTCTCAATGAGTCCACCTGGAGGCATCGGAGTGCCTCTTCGAGGAATCCGCGAACGACGTCGTCACTTACGGTTGCGACGAGTTGCGTTAACGTTCCTACGTCGTGCGCGATTTCCACGTCTGCATTTGGCAACCCAAGCGCGAGCTTAACGTGTGACGCACCGGCTCCAGTTAGCGCCCACAACTTGGCGCGACCCGATTGTCCAGCAACGTCAGCGAACTTCCCGCTTTTCGCTAACACGTCGGGCACATTCAATTTGCGCGCATTCAGGGCACGAGCGGAGATCAGTTTTGATCGGATCCGCTCCGCAGTTAGCGCTGCGTCGCCCTCGTAATGCTCGGAATAATATAAAACTGCGAGCACGCGATCGAGGTGCGTGCCCTCTTTAAGAATGGGGGATATGAACTCAACGAGTGTCATGTTTTAGTGGGTTCGACAGGCTTTTTCCCTTTCTTTACGGAATATGTCTTTTTTAGGTAGTGCTCTCCGTGCACAGTCGGCTTCCATGTGCCCCGACCGGCCCGTGTGAATAGATTCTTGCCATCCTCGAGTGAGGCCTTGAGCGTCATATCTAGTCGATTTGGAACAGTCAAACCGACATCGTCCGCAAACTGTCGTATGTTATCTGGCGTGATGGGGGCCGTTCCGTGTTCGTTGTACCACCACGCCGCGATCAATTTCACATTATCTGCTGGCTTGTCGTGCGGGAACTGGGTAAAGAAGGACTCTCGATCTTCAATATCGAGTGGTGGCACCTCGTCACGTCGGTCGGCCTCGCGGTTTCGAGATGCCTCGGAGGAGGATTTTCCGATGATGTACGGAGACAACATTTCGAAGGCCTGAGACCGAATCTCAGAAGGTAGCTGTTCGATCAGCTTGCTGACCTCAAGGAGGCGTTCGGCCCGTGATTTAAGCGCTGAACTGTCCATAGACCCCTGCCATTGAAGTTGGTCAAGGACCGAATTTCGCTAGAAACCCGCTGCCAATTCAAGCTCTTGCGTCACATTTCGGAGGTGCCACCACTTCCGCCGGGCGCGACGCTTTTGCTGGTGGAGCATCGGTACCACGCGGCACACTCGCCCGGGCTTAGTGTCTGACGGGTTGCACTCAGGCATGCCCCAGGTCGGATCAGCGTGGCGGAGAGAATAGATCCAGTTGGGGCATTGCGCCCTGATTCTGCCCCTGAAGCTTCCGAGATGACGGGTGGCTTCGTTTCTTAGGACAGATTTCTCATCGGGATAAGTGGATCTGCCGGCTTCGTTGATGATCTCTTCGAT
>JAKBDW010000424.1:0-6708 GCA_021834245.1 Pseudomonadota bacterium | reverse complement strand
AGGTGCCCATTCTGCAGCTTGATGACGGGGCACTCCTCACCGATTCACTCTCCATTCTGCAAAAGCTCGACCATTACTGGCCGCAATTTCCGATTTTTACAGGCGTCGTTCCAGCGCGCGACTGGGAAGACCTGCTGGCCTGGCAGCAGAAAGCCGCTGCGTTGCTAGGGCGACTGCAGGCCGCAGTACTTCCTGCGTATCGCGGCATCGGCGACAGCAATGAAGCACTCGCCAGCTGCAAAGCAGAAGTACGGTTTCGGCTTGGCAGCAGCATTGAAGAGCTCTCGAATGACCGCTATGCGGCATTCAACCAGCTGATGCAGCTGGCACAGCTTAAAAAGCTCGCCGCTCGCGTGGCAAAGCATCGATTCTACTTCGACAGGCCATCAGCCGCAGATATGCTGCTTGCGGCCGACTTGTTTGCGCTGCAACTGCTGGACGGCGCGACCTTGCCAATCGACCTGATGTATTACATTGAGCGGATCGAAGATACCTGCCGCACGCGCCTCCGCGAATGTCTGCTGATCACGACTTAGCAGTTTGTTGAAAAATACCCGATTTCGAAAGCATGATGACTCTGAAGCATCGGATTACTGAATTTGTCCTCCCGCGAGGGCCGTTTTTGGGCCTCTTCGGGGTTCTCGGCGGCCTGTTTCCGATCGCCGGATGGCCCCTCTCCTGTCCATCCGGCCGGCGTCTGCGCCAGAAGCTTGGGCAAACGGCGCAGGATCCCGTGCTCTCTGGTATCCCCGATGACAGCGTCCAGGTGCACAGGCTCCCTTGCATCATGTCGGCACTGCGCCACGTTCCCCCTTTTAATACAAACGATTGCGCCCCTTCTGACCGGTGAATACGGGCCGCGTTCCCTGAGAACATAGCGAATTTCAATAAATTGTTAGACCAGAAGGCGCCGTAGAATTAAAGCCCGGCGGGGTTGTAAACAATCTTTGTTTTCTTAAGAATGTCAGCTAACCGGATTTTGCATGGGACCGCTTATGACTCTGGCACAGCTCCTTCAGTATCTGGATGAACGCTCCACTTACGCCGTGCTGGACGGCGATGTCACTCGGACGATTGCCAAAGCCCAGGATCGGAAACATCACGATCCCCTGATGGGCGAAATAATCGGCGCACTTTTTTCCGGCGCCAATTGCATCGATGAGAATTCTCCGGTTTCCCGGGCCCAAGCCACCAACTCCCTAGGCCCTCTGCGCTTGCGCTTCATGCGCGACGATGCCCCGGTCGAGGGCTTCCGCCTGGTCGAAAAAATTATCCATACGATTGACGGGGCCTTCAACGACGAGGCACTGAAGGAGAGATTTGGTCGCTGACGTTCGAACAGCGGGCACGGCCACCATGCACTAACGCAAACTGGCAAAACTTCGGTATCCGCGACGTTCCGCTTGCAACTTAACTCAGAAACAACTTGTACGCCGGATTTTCGCTTTCATCGACGCTTTCATAACCTAGCTTCTCCAGGAACTGGCTGAATGAGGTCTTGTCTGAAGGCGGCACCTGTATGCCGACCAGAACGCGTCCGAAGTCGGCGCCATGGTTACGGTAATGAAACAGGCTGATGTTCCACATCTGACCCATCTTGTCGAGAAAATTGAGCAGCGCACCGGGACGCTCGGGGAACTCAAAGCGGTAGAGGATTTCATGCGCGGCATTTGGCGCATGGCCGCCAACGAGATGCCGAATATGCAGCTTCGCCATCTCATTATCGGTCATATCAAGCGTTTCATAGCCGCTGGCACGAAGTGTCTCGATCAAATCACGGGTTTCACGCGCATCGTGGATTTGCAGTCCTACGAAAACATGGGCGTTCTTTGGATCGGCGTAACGGTAATTGAATTCCGTGATCGAACGCTGACCGATGGCGGCACAGAACCTGCGGAAACTCCCGGGCGTTTCCGGTATCGTTACCGCAAGAATGGCCTCGCGCCGTTCTCCTATCTCTGCGCGCTCTGCGACGTGGCGAAGCCGATCGAAATTCATGTTGGCGCCGGATGCTATGGCGATCAAATGCCTTTCGCGCAACGACTCCCGCGCGACGTATTTCTTCATTCCGGCCACGGCAAGCGCCCCCGCCGGCTCAAGTATGGAACGCGTGTCTTCGAATATGTCCTTGATGGCTGCGCATATTTCGTCATTGCTGACTAAAACTATCTCGTCAACAAACTTCTGCGCCAGACGAAACGTTTCCTCGCCGACTTGCCGTACGGCAACACCGTCGGCAAAAATTCCCACGTGATCGAGCATGATGCGCCGTCCGGCTTTGAGAGAGCGGTCCATCGCATCCGCTTCCTCCGGCTCGACACCGATGACCTTGATATCCGGACGCAGCGCCTTGATATAGACGGATATACCGGCAATCAATCCCCCTCCTCCGACTGGCACAAATACCGCGTGCAAGTCGTGGGTGTGCTGTTTCAGTATTTCAACAGCAATTGTACCCTGACCAATAATTACTTCCGGGTCGTCGTACGGATGAACGAAAGTCAGATTGCGCCCCGCACACAGCTTTAATGCGTGGGCGTAGGCAGCATCGTAGTTGTCCCCTTCCAGCACTACCTCGCCCCCAAGGTTTCTCACTGCGTCAACCTTGATTTGCGGGGTCGTTACCGGCATTACGATTACCGCATGCGCCCCGAGCTTTGCGGCTGCCAATGCAACCCCTTGGGCATGATTGCCGGCCGATGCGGCGGCGACTCCGCGTGCCAGAGTTGCCGGCGACATGGAGGCCATCTTGTTGTACGCGCCTCGACACTTGAACGAGAAAACCGGCTGCTGGTCTTCACGCTTAAGCCACACTTGATTGTGCAGCCGACGCGACAGGTTTGGCGCCAAATCAAGCGTTGTCTCTTTGGCGACTTCGTAGACGCGAGTAGTGAGAATCTTTTCCAGGTAATGCTGCGGCATTTGGCTAATCTACCAGAAACAGCCTTTGCTCGCAGTACTTGGGTGGCTCTAAAGCAAGAGGTAAAGCCCTCACCGAGCCGGCGCTGGCCCTTTTTTATTGTCAGGACAAACGGTATCCTCGATACCTTATGTTGCGCTTCCGAGGAAACACTGATGATGCAGGATGAGATGAAAAAAGCCGCCGCGCTGGCTGCCCTGGAGTACGTCGAAAGCGGTTCGATAATCGGCGTTGGTACTGGTTCTACCGCGAACCACTTTATCGATGCTCTTGCCACGATCAAAGGCAAAATAGACGGCACCGTGGCTAGCTCGAATGCGACGGCGGAACGGCTCAAGCGACACGGTATACCGGTGCTTGACCTGAATGCGACCGGCGGCCTCAAGCTCTATGTCGATGGCGCCGATGAAGCCACACACCACCTGCATCTCATTAAAGGCGGCGGCGGTGCACTCACACGCGAAAAAATTGTCGCGGCTGCGAGCGAGGTTTTTGTGTGTGTGGCTGATGAAAGCAAACTTGTCGATGTGCTCGGCAAGTTTCCTTTGCCGGTAGAGGTTATCCCTATGGCGCGTAGCTATGTGGCGCGCGAAATCGTAAAGCTTGGTGGTGAGCCGGTTCTGCGTCAGGGATTTACGACCGACAACGGCAATCTTATTCTGGACGTCCACAACCTCAATTTAATAAATCCGGTAGAACTCGAGGAAAAGCTCAACCAGATTGTCGGTGTAGTTACCAATGGGCTATTTGCGCGCCGCCCGGCAGATGTGCTGATTCTGGGAACTGCGAGCGGCATCAAAACCCTTAAATAAGACTCTAATATTGCGTCTAAGCGAAGCTTCGATTGATTTGTATGTTCAATTTCTTTATGCGGTGCCACAGGCTGCGTTCGGATATTCCCAGATGCTTGGCCGCATGCGCCTGAACTCCACCGCACTGTTCCAGCGCCTTTAGGATTGCGCGCCGCTCGACATCCGCAAGCCAGCTATCGAGATCCTGACTCTCTACACGATCCGGATTTACCGTAGTTGCGGCATGAGGTGCGAAATCGGCGCGGATCGTTTCGGGAAGATCTTGTGCATCGATTTCACTTCCCTTACACGACAGCAGTGAGCGCTCGACCGCATTGCGCAATTCGCGCACGTTCCCGGGCCAGGGATAAACCTGCAGCACACGCAATGCCGATTGCGAGAATCCGTGTACCTGCTTGTCTGTCTCCTGAGCAAGATCGCGCAGGAAGCTTTCGGCGAGCAGTCGTACGTCTTCACCGCGATTGCGCAAAGGTGGCACGACGATGCTGTAAACATCCAGGCGATAGAGCAGATCTTCACGAAAGCGTCCTTGGCGCACCAATTCTTTCAAGTTGCGGTTCGTTGCAGCCAGAAAACGCACATCAACGCTGCGCACCTGGTCGCTGCCGACTGGAGAAAATTCGCGCTCCTGCAACACACGCAACAGCTTGGCCTGCAGGGTTGGATCAAGATCTCCAATCTCATCAAGGAATAATGTTCCTCCCTGAGCCTGTTCCAGGCGCCCTAACCGATTCTGGGAAGCTCCGGTAAACGCACCCTTAACATAGCCGAACAGCTCGCTTTCCATGAGGTCGTGGGGGATGGCGGAACAGTTGATTGCCACCCAGGGCTGTTCGTGTCGCGGACTGGATTCGTGAATGGTGCGCGCCACCAGCTCTTTACCGGTTCCGCTCTCACCCGTTATCAGCACGCTGGTCTTGTAGGGTGCGACACGCCGGATTTCTTCCAGCAAACGCTGTACCGCGGGGCTCGCACCCATGAGGCGGCGTCGCCCCATGGATTCGGTGACTGTAGCCTTGAGCTGCTGATTTTCCCTCAGGATATCGCGCAGCTTGACGGCATTGTGAACAGCGATTTCGAGCTCCTCCGGCTCGAACGGCTTGGCAAGGTAATCGGCGGCACCGGCGTGTATGCTGCTTACCGCTGATCGAATTGTACCGTGGGCGGTAACAACTATTACCGGCACATCGGGGCGTTCCTCCCGGCAGCGGCGAATGAACTCATCCCCACCCATCCCAGGCATTTTTAGGTCCGAAAGAACGACATCGAGATTGGGATTAGCGACGTGTGCCAAGCCGCTTTCGCCGCTGTCGGCCACCCGTACCGCATATCCTGCGTCCTCCAGAATCATGCGCATAACGGCTTGCATGTTTTGTTCGTCATCTACCACCAGCACCATTCGTTTCATCTTTATGTCCTTAAGCGTGAAGCGGGAAGCGCATCGCGAAGCGCGCACCGCTCCTCTCCGGAGCAAGCGCGAGCAGCCTGCCTCCGTTTACCTCAACCAGCGTATATGCCAGGGAAAGACCAAGGCCGGTTCCTCCTTCCTTCGTGGTAAAGAAAGGCTCGAACAGGCGCGGCATGACGTCTGCGGAAATGCCCGGGCCACTGTCCTCGACCGATAGAACGACCTCGCCATCTTCAACTGCCGTTACCAATATGAGATCGCCGCCAGCATCCCCCATTGCCTGCAAGGCATTGGCGAAAATATTCCCCCAAGCCTGATGCAACAGACTGGCATCGGCCATGATCCGGGCGCTCCCATGTCCAATGCGCTCGTGTACCCGAATGTTGTTTCTGCCTGCGAGTGTAGCAGTGAGGGCGTTTTTCATCGGCACCAGCGGGTCGATGCGCAAGGATTCCGGAAATCTGTGGCGAGAAAGCTGGAGGAAATCCTGCACGAGATTGCCGACACGGACACTTTCCTCGCGAATCATGCGCAGAAGTTCGGCTTTTTTCTGCGCTGACGGCTCGGATTTCTCAAGAAGCGCAGAGGCACTGTTGATCACGCCTATAGGATTGCGAATTTCATGTGCCATTGCCGCCGAAAGCTCTCCTAGAGCAGCAAGCTTGTCGCGATGAAATACTTGCTGCTGTTCATCACGTGCCTCGCGCAATCTCACAGCCATCGCATTAAAGGCCTTGGCCAGATCGCCCACTTCGTCGTGGGAGGTAACCGGCACTGTGGCGTTGAAATTCTGCGCAGCCAGCTGCATGACACCATCGCGCAGATGTTCAACCGGGCGGACTACCAGACGACTCAGAAGAAGTCCGGTCAATCCACCTATAATGACACCCAGCAGCGAGATGCCGGAAAATAACAGCAAGCGGTTTGTGATTACCTCCTCAAAGCCGGCACGCTCAAGGCCGCTAAAGATGATCGCTTCCACGCGTCCGTCCGTGTCCACAATTGGAGTGTATAGTCCGCGAAAACTCGCGTTCTCAGCTTCGACGCTGTAGTAGGGTTTCTTCGCCGTCTGCAATCGCTCCATGACTCTTGGCGGAAGATGCTTCAGAGAGATCACTCGACCGGGATCGGAGAACATGTCGAAATAGTTTGCGCCGTCGCGGTAATAAAGTCGGGTCTGGAGACCGGTGATATGCGAGAGTTCGTCGATGAAGTCCTCGTTGAGCAGACTACCCATGACGACGTAGTAACGGGTCGGCCCGTGGCGCGGGACTTTGGTGATGCCAACTGCTGCGAGTTGGCTGCGCCCCTGCCGCGTGACTTTGAGCACCGCCTCGGTTTGAATTCGTTCCCACATGGTATGCATGTTCACGGGCTTGGACGAATAAACCAGCGTTTGATTCGAGGTATAGACCTGGATGAAGCTGATGCCCAGCTCGTCAGCAATGCGCATCACAGGTTGACGCACCGGATTCGGATCACCCCTATCAAGGCGGGCAACAAAGGCCGGGTCATCTGCCAAAACTCCGCCTAACATGACCGCATCGTTTTGGTAGGCCCGGAGCCAG
>JAKBDW010000106.1:0-6761 GCA_021834245.1 Pseudomonadota bacterium | reverse complement strand
CATTTGCGCGAGTTACGTATGGCGCATCTGGTGGAAACCGAGCGACAAGGCAAGAACATTTACTACCGCCTCGCTGACAAATCGGTGGCCGATCTGTGGGTCCAGGTTCATACCTTGGCGGAAGAACGTCTGATCGATTTGCAACTGGCATTGCAGAAGATCGCCGCCCAGCCGGATGATCTAATACCCAGCGACCGTGAAAGTCTGATCAAGGCTGCGCGTAAGGGTGAGATCGTGGTTCTCGATGTCAGACCGACTGAGGAGTATCTGAATGCGCATCTACCGTTCGCCCGCTCGATCCCCCTTGAGGAGCTGCGCAAACGTTTGGCAGAGCTACCTAAAGATCGTTCAATTGTGGCTTACTGCCGTGGCCCTTATTGCCTGATGGCAGTGGATGCTGTCGAACTCCTCAAGAAGGAGGGGTATTCAGCGATTCACCTGCGAGATGGTATCGCCGAGTGGGCGGCAGTCAAGTAGCTCGTTATCCGACAATATCCTTCGGAACGATTATTAAGCATGTATAGACATCCAATGGATTAGATGTAAGATGAATACATCTTTTATTCGGCACGATCTAGGTAAGGCTAAAAGATGATGTGCCCAAATACAAAGCGAACAGATTATCTGCCCCAAGAACTGCATGTTGGGACTGAAGATATTGCGCAACGTAAAAGATTTCTAGAATTCTCTGATGCCGACATTGAATTGCTGGGTGAGATTCACAAGTATCTGGAGGATAAGTCAATTGATGAATTCTTTATCGATTCGTTTTACCAGCATTTATATTCTTTCCCTGCGCTGCAAAAATTACTTCCTGATGAGTCCACAATTAACCGGTTAAAAGCTGTTCAGAGACAATATTTCATGCGCCTGACGGCAGGTGATTATGGCGATGACTATGTTTTGGATCGCCTGCGAGTGGGGTATGCACATCAGAGGGTTGGGCTAGAGCCCAAGTGGTATACCGGAGCCTATCGGAAATATTTGTCCTCCTTGCAGCCCATATTGCATGAAATGTATGGCCACGATCATGTTAAATTCATGGCTGCCTATGATGCGTTGTTGAAAGTGGTGTTTTTGGACATGGAGCTGGCGCTGGATACTTATTTCCACACCACCACGCAAGAATTACTCCGGCTGGCTAACTACGACGCTCTCACGGGCTTGCCTAACCGGGTTTTGTTCAATGACCGGGTGGAGCAGGAACTCAAAAAAGCTCGCCGCGCTGAGTCTCCTTTGGCGATATTGATGATCGACTTGGATCGATTTAAAGAAGTCAATGACACATTGGGGCACGGGAAAGGCGATGTGTTATTGATAGAAGCTGCAAAGCGCATCAGTGGATGCATGCGCGAAACCGATACGGTTGCCCGCTTTGGGGGCGATGAATTCACAGTTATCTTGCCTGGACTGATTGACAATTTTTATGCTGAGCGCATCGCGCAGAACATAATCCAAGAATTGCACAAGCCGTTTATGCTGGATACCAATATGGTTAACATTTCAGCCAGTATTGGAATTGCTATTTTCCCAGTTGAAGCACAGGATGTTGAAAGCTTGTTAAAACACGCCGACCAGGCGATGTATGTGGCCAAGGCGGAAGGGCGGAACCGCTTCAGCTACTTTACTGAGTCCATGCAGCAAGCGGCCAATGAAAAACATGCACTGACTAACGACTTGCGGCAAGCGCTTTCTCGCCATGAATTGCATGTTTATTACCAGCCCATTGTGGAACTTCGCAGTGGTCGAATTCTCAAGGCCGAAGCTTTGTTACGTTGGAAGCACCCCAAGCGCGGCATGGTCAGTGCCGCCACCTTCATTCCCTTGGCAGAAGAATCCGGTCTCATTCATGAAATTGGAGATTGGGTACTTAACGAATCCATAGATAGTGTGAGGCGCTGGCTCAATCAATATGGGCGCATAATTCAAGTCAGCGTGAACAAATCTCCCATTCAATTTGATCGGAGAGAAGAGATTACCTGGGCTGACGCGCTGGACAATTTGAAGTTGCCCGGAAATAGCATCACTGTCGAAATCACTGAGGGGTTGCTGCTCAAGGATTCAAGCAAAGTCAAACAACAACTGTTGGAATTCAGGAACAGCGGCATTGAAGTTTCGATAGATGACTTTGGTACGGGTTTTTCCGCACTGTCGTACCTGAAGAAATTTGACATCGACTACCTCAAGATTGATCGCTCTTTCATTAAGGATCTGGAACTGGAAGAGAATGATATGGCGCTAACTGAGGCGATCATCGTAATGGCGCACAAGTTGGGCATCAAGACTATCGCTGAGGGCGTGGAAACTGAGGGGCAGTTCAGTTTGTTGAAGTCATTCGGATGCGATTATGCGCAAGGTTTTCTATTTTCGCCTGCCGTGCCCGGGGCGGAATTTGAGCAAATCATTGCTCGACAATCGTGAGCAGTTGTATTGACGAATTTGCTTGAAAGCTGATGGAGTTTGACATCTGCCTTAGTGAAATTCGACTATCTGGTTTGGGTCAGATTCGGATAAACAGCTTGCAAGATGGCACTGATCGGATAACTAAGGAGATACATCATGACTATGAAGAACAAACCAATCGATGTGGAGTGCGTCGCCTGCGAGGTATGCTTGAAAGAAGTGCCCAAATCCACAGCGATAGCTTCAGAAACGACGGACTATGTTGCGTATTTTTGTGGCCTGAACTGCTATGAGAAGTGGAAGAATCAGAGTGTAAAAACTAGTGATCAATCTAAAAAGTCTTCCTTATAGAAATCATCGCCAATGCTTGCGCGGATGATATTAAAAACTATCGATAGTTTGTTTGTTTCGATTGCGAATGTAGTAAAAAAGATCAATTGCAGCAGTCCAGTTTCAACCTCGGGACAATAGCCCTGAATAGCTTGAGCTAGGCCCGTAATAATTTGACGCGATCACGATCATGTCTCCCACTTTTATCCTATTTCTCGCCGTTTTTGCCCTCGCCGTTTTTGCGGTCGTGATTTTTGCTTGGGGTATGTTCTTCATCCTATTCACACGTCGCCGTTCGTATGGCGCTAAAACATTAGCCTGTGGATGTCTTGGTGGGGTCGGTATCATGCTGACGATTCTGGCGTTGAGATTGGCTTTCCGCTCATCCGACAATGCACCTTCGTTTGAAACTTTGCTGGTTGTTTTCGGAGCAGGATTTGGTCTTGCCGGCGGATTTTATGCTGTTGTTGGCTTTTTCTCGCCATTGTTTAGCTACAACAATCGCTGGTCTGCCCGGAAACGTATTGCCAACAACACCCATCAGGTGTTGAATTTGGAACGGACGTTGGACAAATGATGAAGTAATACGCGTAATACGGTTGATTTTTTGTCATGTATGAGCTTGGTGGCTGTGCCTTGTTCATCGCCAGCTTGTAATGACCAATAAGTTTTAATACTACAATAACTTGCATCAGCCGGAATTGCATTCCAGACGAACGCCGCCCCCGCGACGTGAACGGAGATGACTGGGCCAGGTGTATGGAGCATGCATGGTTCATGGAACAATTCAGTCGCGAATCGCTCTGCTCAATACTTCCTGCCTGCTACCTGGTTCGCGCGATCCGGATCCCCACTCGCGCAAGTTCGCCCAGGGCGCCGGGTTTCTCGATTCCGAGCACAACCCGGCTGCAGGCCCAGTGCCTGAACATGCATTGGGCAAGATATTCAGCCTGCGCCTCCAGCAATCGATAGCGGCACGGAATCAGCCAGTCGGACAACCGCCCGGCGACCTCGACGCGATCCAGATCAAGCGGTCGTTCGCTGGCGAGCTGCACATCAAAAACGAGCGGCCGGACCGCCTCTCGTTCCCATTCATATACGCCGATGATGGCAAACAGCTCAATGCCTTCGTGGCGTTGCACATGAGGCATCAGATCGTGCGCAACTGCCGGGCTGCCGCAACCATATTCCGCAGCGCCGGAATCACTTCCGCCCACTGCCGCGTCTTGAGACCGCAATCCGGATTCACCCACAGGCGTTCCGCTGGAATGCGCGCCTCCGCTCGGCGCATCAATTGCACGATGTGCTCCCGGGTGGGAATGTTGGGCGAATGGATGTCGTACACGCCCGGTCCGATCTCGTTGGGATATTTGAAGCCATCGAAGGCATCGAGCAACTCCATGTCGGAACGCGAAGTCTCGATCGTGATCACGTCGGCATCCATGTCGGCTATCGCCGCCATGATATCGTTGAACTCCGAATAGCACATGTGGGTGTGTATCTGCGTATCATCCTGCACGCCGTTGGCGGCGATGCGGAACGCGTCCACCGCCCAGTCCAGATACTGCCGCCATTGAGCCTTGCGCAACGGCAGGCCTTCCCGCAAAGCGGCTTCGTCGATCTGGATCACGCGCACGCCGGCTTTTTCCAGATCCAGGACTTCCGCGCGGATCGCTAGGGCGATCTGGCGGCAGGACACCGAGCGCGGCTGGTCGTCACGCACGAAAGACCAGTTGAGGATGGTAACCGGCCCGGTCAACATGCCTTTCATCGGCTTGGCGGTGAGAGATTGCGCATACTTGATCCACTCGACCGTCATTGCTTTCGGGCGGCTGATATCGCCGAACAGGATAGGCGGTTTGACGCAGCGCGAACCATAGGATTGAACCCAGCCGAATTGGCTGAACGCATAGCCGTCGAGCTGTTCGCCGAAATACTCGACCATGTCATTGCGCTCGGGTTCGCCGTGCACCAGCACATCGAGTTCCAGGGCTTCCTGCTCGTGCACGCAGCGAGCGATTTCGGCCTGCATCGCTACCTTGTAGTCGGCCTCGTCAAGTTCACCGCTCTTGAACCGGCTGCGCGCCAGGCGGATTTCGGCGGTCTGGGGGAACGAGCCGATGGTGGTGGTCGGATAGGCCGGCAGATTCAGCAATGCTGCTTGCTGCCTGGCACGCACCGCATAGACGCTCTTGCGCCGACCGGATGCGGGTGTGATGCCCGCGAGCGCAGCCTTGACGGCCGGATTGTTTACGCGCGCTGAAGCACGCCGGGCGGCGATGGCGGCCCGGTTATCCTCCAGTTCGGCGGCGACGGCAGCGCGGCCTTGGTTGAGCGCGGCGGCCAGAATCTTCAGCTCATCAAGCTTTTGCAGCGCGAACGCGAGCCAGGGCCGGATTTCCGGGTCGAGCTTCCGTTCGCCGGAGAGATCGACTGGTACATGCAAAAGCGAGCACGACGGTGCGATCCACAAGCGGTCGCCCAGCCTGTGGTGGACCGGTTGCAGCCAATCCAGCGTGGCATCGAGGTCCGTCTTCCAGATATTGCGGCCGTTGACGACGCCCAGCGATAGCACCTTGTGCGAGGGTAGCAGATCGGCGAGCTGCGTCACCTCGCTTTGAGCATGGATGGCGTCCAGATGGATGCCAGCCACCGGCAGCGAACAGGCGAGATGCAAGTTGTCCTGCAACTGCCCGAAATAGGTTGCCAGGAGCAGCTTGACGCGGCTGGTCTTGAGATGATGGTAGGCTAATGTCAGGGCGTGCCGCCACTCGGTGTCCAGTTCGGTGACGAGCACGGGTTCGTCGATCTGCACCCATTCCACGCCATGGGCTGCCAGCAGGTTCAGCAACTCGCCGTAGGCGGGCAGCAGGCGCTCCAGCAACGCCAGCTTGTCCGAACCGTCCTTGGTCTTGCCGATCCACAGATAGGTCACTGGTCCAATGATGACCGGCTTGACGTTGATGCCTTGAGCCCGAGCCTCGGCCAGCTGCGCCAGCAAGCGGCTGGCGTCGAGCGCGAATTCCGTCGCGGCAGCGAACTCTGGCACGATGTAGTGATAGTTGGTGTCGAACCATTTGGTCATTTCGCCGGCCTGCACGCCGCAACACGCATCCTGACTGACCGAGCGGCCGCGCGCGACGCGGAAATAGTTGTCCAGCGCCTCGCCCTGGAAACCGCGCACACGCTCCGGCAGGTTGCCCAGGGTGAAACTCATGTCGAGGATATGGTCGTAAAAGGAGAAGTCGCCCACCGGCACAAAGTCGACGCCGGACTGGTTCTTCCAGTGCCGTTGACGCAGTTGCGCGCCCAGCGAATTCAATTCATCGCGCGAGGACTGCCCCTTCCAGTAGGCTTCGAGCGCGAACTTCAGTTCGCGTCCTGCCCCGATGCGCGGAAACCCGAGATTGTGTGTCGTAACCATGCCTTGCTCCATGCCTGTCAGATAAAGAAGGGCGCATGGTATGTCTGTCGTTCGATGAAATATAATGGTATTGTTTCAACAATCGATTACTATTGTTCATATATTGCGATGATTGAGAAGATCCATTTGTCCATCGTTCGAGAAGTGGAGCGGCAAGGTTCGCTGACGGCTGCGGCCGATGTACTGTGTCTGACCCAGTCCGCTTTGAGCCACACGATGAAGAAGCTCGAGCGGAACCTGGGGACCGACATCTGGCTGCGCGAAGGGCGCAGTCTCAGATTGACTCAGGCAGGGCAATACCTGCTGGGGGTCGCCGAGCGGGTGCTGCCGCAACTTTTTCATGCCGAGGAGCGCATGCGCCAATATGCGCAGGGCGAGCGTGGCACGCTGCGCATCGGGATGGAGTGCCATCCATGCTATCAATGGCTGCTCAAAGTGGTGTCGCCCTATCTGGCAAACTGGCCGGAGGTGGATGTCGATGTCAAACAGCGGTTTCAATTCGGCGGCATCGGCGCCTTGTTCGGCTACGAAATCGATCTGCTGGTCACCCCCGACCCTTTGTACAAGCCGGGACTGCGTTTCGAGCCCGTGTTCGACTACGAAC
>JAKBDW010000103.1:0-6763 GCA_021834245.1 Pseudomonadota bacterium | reverse complement strand
GAAATCACGCAACAATTTCTTGCACGAGGAGGCTCAGCCACTAACGCCGCCCGGCGTATTGATAAAACACGAAAAACCGTTCCGGATCTATTCCGGGTCAGCCTCTTATAGATTTTCAGCGAATGAACGCTATAATCCTACTAACCGCTCCGAGGCAGCAGAAAGATGATTGGAAAGGCGCTTCTGCTTTGGTGGATTATTCTTATTTTCTTATCCTTGGGTGTCATGTTATGGACAGTCTTTCGCAAATCCGCCATATCGGTGACGATCCGGGAAGATTTTACTCGCCAAAAGTGGTTTTGGGTTGCCATTGCCGTCTTGGCAGTTCTACAGGCTTTGTGTGCTCTAGCATTTGCGTATCTGGGTAATGATATCCTCAAATCTGTATTTATACAATCTGTAGTGCGCCTTCTAAAAATCCTTTAACAAACTAGATCGTCCACCAAAATGATTCGTTTCTGGTCTGGTTGAGCCGAATTTTCGCATTTTAAGAACGGCTAACGAGGCTGGCTTGAACGATTTCGGAATGAGATCGGCCTGCGCAGCCTGACAGATGTTGCGTGATCCAGTCCGCCAGGATTCCTTCGAGGTTGCCAGCAACAATTGGAATCACAATAGCCTGGACCGAGATCGCACGGCGCCGATATCAGCGCGCCAGCCGAGCTATGATGCGACTCCACGGACGATGAATGGGTGCTGATTGTCAAATCGCTTCCAATTCCGCCCCCCGAGCCGCCAGATGATGGCCTCGATGGTGCGACGATCCTCCTTGCGGGGCCGTGCGCCGCGCAGTTTCACTGCCGCGATTGCCGCTTCGAATTTGGCCCATTGCGCGTCGTTCAGCACTTGCAGGATCTACTCCCCAGGAAAACCCCAGGAAGCCATGACATGTGCCGATTCGCAAAGTCCTGAATTGCGAACAGGCCCTGGCATCGCCAGTCCGTCCATCCCTTTGCGCATGTCGGTGTAGCGGGATGCCAGCTAGACGAGGTAGAGCGATCATCCGCGCAGCGCCCCCGCCATCCGGCCAGGCCACGCGGATCGATGCCCGCGTCGACGGGTAGGGTGGTGCCGTCCGGCAAATGGCCGTCTTGCCCAACGGCGGCCGCGAAGTCTTCAAAGCGTTGGCCGGCGACCGCCATGAGATCCGGATGCCGGTTAGATACCGGTAAGTGTCGGAGACTTTGACGTGACCAACCTAAGTCGGGAGCGCGGCCATGGCGTTGTCGATATCGGCGCCACCGGCGTGCCAGAGCAGGAGGCGCTGGCAAGGAAGGTGTGGCGGCGATCGTGGATGCGAATAGCCGAATGCGCGCCACGGTGGATCCAGGCCTGTTCCGCGCGAATCTTCTGAAAGGTGGAATGAACTATCCGCGTTGAAACTAAATCCCCGATGGGTAGCACGCGCTTGTAATCAGCATCGTTTGCTCGTTAATCGCCATAAGACTCGGGCCGACGCCGGTGATTGTCACCATGCTGAAGTGGCCTGCTTCATTGTTGCAGGTCGTGCCGGATTGGACGGCGACGCTGATGGACGGGACAATGCCGTTGGTACCCCAATCGCTAAGGAGCGCGCTCGCAAATGCCTGTGGATTGGTGCAGGCTGGCGAACTGATGGCGGTGCACCGGGCCGTTTGCGATGCGGCTAACTGCATCGTGCCTTTCGCCCACAGCACCATACTGATATCAAAGATGAATAACAGAAGCGCAATGAAAACTGGGAGGACCAACGCGAATTCCAGCGCCGTGGCCCCCTGGCGCGCGGCCCATGCGGATCGATATTGCCTCATTTCAGCCTGACCGTCGCACTCTCCACAAGCACCGGGTTCACCAAATAACTGTAAGCAGGCATGATCGACTGGTAAGTGTAATGCGCGGAGATTGTCATGTAGGTGCCTGTCGTCGTACCGTCCGGGCATGGCTGTGCACACCCGCTTGCCGTAATCGCTGCAAGCGTGCCGCTGATGCAATAGCAGCTCGGCCCGATGACCGTGACGCTGCCTTCAGGCAACGATAATGCTTGTTGGACGATATTTTGAATCGACGTAGCCGCCACGTTCGACCCTGCCAGGAAGGCGTACTGGACACCCTGTGCAACCGAGCTCGCCAGCTGGCCCCTGGCCTGGAACGCCAAAGAAAAGTCCACGACGCAGCCTACCAACAGCAGCAGCACGGGAGCGGTGAGCGCGAACTCAATACCCGCCAATCCGCGGTCATCAGCGATGACACTGACGCGGATCCGCTTCATTGGACGAGGGCCACGCCGGGTGAGGTGTCGCTGCCAAAACTGAGCGCACTATAGCTCGTGCAGTTCGCAGCCAGGCTGCTGTCCCCATGAAAGCTCACGCTCTTCGCAATGACCTCAAGGCACCCCGCCGCGACGCCCGTATTACCGCTGAAAGAAAGATCCGCATTGGGGAAATATACCACTCCGGTTAACGAGGGATTCGAGGTCCCGCCAAACGTAGTGGCTACCGTCGAGTTGCTGGCGAAAACCACCCCGGGGATCGCTCCGCTTGTTGCGTCAGCCTCTGCTGCTGAAATTGTCAGCGCCGCGCCGCCCGTCATCGACAACGCCCCCGAGGTGACGATCGTAACGCCTGTTCCGGAGACCGATGCCTGAGCGCCGAGGACGATGTTGCCATTGATATAGTAGATACCCGCTCTGAGGCTTACCGTGCCATTGATATCCCAGCCCGAATAGGGTCCGGGTGAGAGCGCAGTGGTGGCGTTGGGTTTGTCGCTGAACGCTGCACCGGCACCTGACAAAAGGTTGGCGAAGCCGGCCTGTACTGCGGCGTCGGTCGCGTATGGGTCCGGGGACGTGCCATCGTTCGGATGCAGCGTGCCGTTGATCCCGCTTCCGGTGATCATGCCGTTTGCGTAGAACCCCGCTGCTGTCATCGAGGCGCTGCCCCCGGTCGATATCGAGGCATTCGAACGCACGGTACATCCAGTGAGAGCTAGGGTCGGGTTACCCTGCACAGTGACGCCATTCCCATGGGGGTCCAGCGCCAGGACGCAAGGTTGGGCGTTTGCATTCGTCTCGGCCCAACCGGTCGCGCTGAGAGTAATGGACAAGGCCGTCGTCATCAGCCCCGCCAAGGCGAGCGGCACTGTTTGGCTGACCGTGGCTGCCACGGCCACATTTTTGCTGTTCCGCACACCCGCCCCCAATTGGACGGTAACAAGGCCGCTTGTTAGTGTCTGACGTGCGGTGTTCCATACTGGGGCGGCGCTGCCGGCAGCACCGTTCAATGCGGCGACGTTAGCTGCGGCGATCGCCGCGTTATGGGCATTGCCGGCGATCCCATATTCCAGTGCCCCGGCGAGTGCGGCTGCATCAGCCGTGCGTTGCAGTTCCTGCTTGACAACGACCCAGCTGCTGGCCTCGACGCCTATGCCGACGGTCATCAGAACTACGGGCATGATGATGGCCACCAGCACAGCAATGCTGCCGCGCTCGTCACGCTTGAGCTTATAGCCCGCAAGGCTGATCCCACCAATCATACCTTTTAGTATAAGGGAGATCGGATAAACGCAGGTTGCACGCCAATAGTGCGATACCACAGGCTGCAATTTGGGCGATGGCAAAGTTGCCGTCGTGACGGTCCGGTCGCCATCAGGCCGCTCTGGAAGATCGATGCCTTCGCCTAAGTGTCCGTTCTGGAACTTATCGAGTTATTAGAAACGGTTATCGGTAGGGGCTTGAACCCATTGATTCATCTGTGATTTGCTGCTCGGCATCGATTCGCGAGGGATGCTGCAGCGTAGATATATTTTTATCGGCGGATTCAACTTCCGGAGCGGACACCCCGGGCCGGTTCCGTCGCTAGCCGGCCAGTTCGGCTACCAGTGTCCTGAAGTGCTCCCCGCGGTCGCGAAGTCCAGCGTCTTGCGCGGCCGGGCATTCAGGCTGTCCGCGACGGCATCAAGGTCGGCCTGATCGAACTCCGACAGGGGCGTCCCTTTCGGGAAGTACTGCCGCAGCAGGCCGTTGGTGTTCTCGTCGGCGCCGCGCTGCCAGGGTGAGTGCGGGTCGGCGAAGAAAATGCGCATGCCGGTCGCCTCCCCCAGCCCCGCGTGGCCGGCCATCTCCTTGCCCTGTTCATAAGTCAGCGTCTTGCGCAAGGACTCGGGGATCGCGTTCAGCGCGCCGGCGAACGCGCTCGCCGCCAGATCGGCCTTGCGCGCGGGCATGTGGACCAGCACGACGAAGCGGGTCGTCCGCTCGATCAGCGTCCCGGTGGCGCTCGCACCCTTTGCGCCAAGGACCAGGTCGCCCTCCCCGTGGCCGGGGACCAGGCGGCCTTCGATTTCCTCAGGCCTGTCCTTGATGTTGGTCATGCCGATCAGCTCGCGCCGCAGTTCGCCGCGTGGCAGGGCGCAGATCGCCTCGTGCGACACGCGAAGGCCTCGATCCGACGGCGGGCAGCAACAGACCGCCGCAGTCGTGCACAGCGCTGGCGAGACGCCGTCGCCGAACTGCTTGCTTTACAGGCCGAGTATGCCGCTTGGTCCGACGCATTGCCCGAAAGCCTGCGCGACACCGCCACCGCCGAGGCGCGTCAGGAGATCATCGATCTCGACCTCGATACCCTCGCTGATACCAGACCGCCGAGGGGATTTGGCCGTGACTGAATCAGAATGAAGTGGGGAATTTCTGCCCGACGATTCTGGGGAATTTCTCGCCGCTATGGCCACCAGCATCGCCGGCCAACTCGTTCCCGCCGTCCTATCGCCCTCGATCCCAGGCATCTGTCTCTGACTAGCTTCGGGCGACGTTGGCCTGGTCGAGCGCCTTCCGCAGACTGGCGGCCAGCTTAGCTGCGTCGTCGTTGGCCCAGAAATGCATGAAGAACAACCGCGGCTCATCATCTAGCATATGGTTGTGGATGGCCGTCACCTCGATGCCGTTCTCGCGCAGGGCGCGCAGCACGGGGTTCACTTCCTTGGCTGTCAGCACGAAGTCGCCGGTGATTGCCGCGCGGCCGTCGCCAGTGGGCTGGAAGTTGATGGCCTCGGCCGAACCCATGGCGGGCGGCACCGCCATGCCATTGTCATGAATGGTCTCCGCACGCGGCACACCAACCTGGTAGACGCCGCCGACGGCCTTGCCCTTCGCTCCCAGCACGCGGTCGATCATGGCCGTGTCCAGGTCCAACTGCGCCGGCTGCTCGCTGCCGGCGACCGGCGCTTGCGAGCTGACAGGGGCGGTCGCGTTGCCCAGTGGCGTCTTGCTCAGCGCCAGGCCGTCATGCAGCGCCGCCGCAAGCTTTGCCGGGTCACCATGTCCCAGAACGTGCATGTAGAACGTCTCGGGCTTTGCCCGCAGTAGATGGTTGTGCAGCGCCGTGATCTCGATGCCGCCATCAGCCAGCTTCTTCATCACGGGCTCGATCTCGTCTTCGGTGAGCACGAGGTCACCCATAACCATCGTCGCATTGCCGCTCCCCTGGAAAGCCAGCCATGACCCGAGAGCCAGCGTCGGCTTGATCTGCACGCCGTCGAGCGTGACGTGCAGGTCGGTGCGCGGCAGGCCGACGCGGTAGACGCCGCCCGGCATCTCGGTGCCGGACTTGCCGAGAGCGTCGGCGACGTTGCCCCATTCGTTATCAGCCGCAATTGCGGCCATGGGCAGGAAGAGGCAGAGCGTCGAGGCCGTAAGTACTTTCGCGAACATGGATGTCTCCTGGGTTTTGGTTGCGAGATCTGCACTTCCGCGATCGAAGCGGCTGCCCTGCCGGTTCATCAAACCGCTCCGGCCAGATGTCGCTCACGAAGCCTTCTCTTGAACGGGCTTTGGCGCAACGTTGGTTGTCCAATATCCTCCTGGAAAAAATCATTCTAGAATCTAAATGAAAGAACGGCTCCGTATTGAGCCGCTATACCGTTGGCCAAACTTTTTTCAAAGTGGCCCACAAAATCGAAAACACGACCTCCGGTACAGCGCTACAGTCTTGGTCAAGCCTATATGTAGGCGCTCGCAATCATCGGGGCTCGTGCTTGCAACGGAGTGCCATACTCGCCAACAGAGGTTTCCGCTCACATTAGCGGCCAATGAGCAGAACCGACTGAAAAACAAAAAATATCTGCTGGGGTTGCGTGTGGCGCTGTTACCCTCCGCCAGCCTTCTCAAAAGCCGCCGGCTCGTTGGTGTTTCGATACCCGGCAATCCGGAACAGTTTTGAGAACAGCCAAGAGGCCAAAAGCCCGCTTTCGGCCACGGCGGGCGGCCCGGATCGTCAGAAACCTTGGTTATTGAGAACAATCAGCCACTGTTTGCGCGCCCGGGTCCCATTGGCAGCGATTCTGAGCACACCCTTCCGTTGGCAAGCACGGCGCGTTGATGGCGAGCACAGTGGCAGATAATGTGAGCGCGAGGCTCGCCGCATTGTCAGCTAATCCGAGCAGGAATCGGCGCTGTTTGCGAGCACGAGCCCCGATGATTGCGAGCGCCTACATCTATACCGCTCCCCCAATGGGTCGGAAGCCCGTAGTTCATTTGTGTCCTATTTGAGAACGATTCCGCCAACAACCGGCTCGCCAATCTGAAGGGGCTCTGCCAGCGCTGTCACATGCTGATCCACAGGCATTTGCGAGCGCGCTCCTTAGCGATTGGGGGATGGGGCAGGCGCGAAGCGGCTATTTCTTGCGGGGAGACGGTCGCTTCAGCGGGATCGCCGGTACGGGCAAGGGCGTGTAGCCAGCGATGGTGCGGGCATGCATCCGCGCTTGGACATTGTCGGTGATGCCGGGAAAC
>JAKBDW010000552.1:0-6768 GCA_021834245.1 Pseudomonadota bacterium | reverse complement strand
CAGATTCCGGCGGGAGGCAAAGCCGGAATTACGGCTGATCGGGACCTCTTAGAGCATGTTCCCTGCTGCAATAGACCCGACCCTCAGACCTTATTGCGTCGTCCTGGGGAATGTATACGCCGCACCTGGCACAAGGGAGCATGGTCACGCCGCCTGATGGGCGGTTTGCGGAGGGCTCGCGGTGGGAATGGAAATGAGGCGTCGAATGGCGCTTTAACAGTCGAAGGGCCAGCCAAATGGCCGCCAGCACAAAGACCAGGCGCAGTAATTCGCCCATGTTTCGATTCTCTGTTGAAATACCCACAAAGACTGCCTGTTTCAATTGAAGAACAGGCCTTTTTCGCGCCGCTTGAGACAATGCGGCCGCAGCATCGATCGGACATGGTCGGGGTGAGAGGATTCGAACCTCCGGCCCCTAGCTCCCGAAGCTAGTGCTCTACCAGGCTGAGCTACACCCCGATTGGTCTAGTGATTGCGATGCACGGAATAGTGAGCGAGGTCGAGTAGCGCTTGTGCGTGGGGTGAATCGGGAATCACGGCCAGGGCTTTCCGCGCCCGACCCGCTTCGTCCTCAGCTTGCCGCGCAGTGTACGCGATGGCCCCTGTCGATTCAATGGCAGCAACGACGGCGTCGATTTGCTCCAAACCGCCCTCGCGAATTGCCGCACGCAGCAAATCACGCTCGCGGGCATTGCCGGTGCGCAGAGCATGGATCATGGGCAACGTGGGCTTGCCTTCGGCCAGGTCATCGCCAATATTCTTGCCGAGCGTCACGGGGTCAGCTCGGTAATCAAGCACATCGTCGATCAACTGGAAGGCGGTGCCAAGATGCATCCCGTAGGCCGCCAGCGCCGTTTCGATCGCAAGGTCGCGTTGGCTTATAACTGCTCCCAGCCGGGCCGCCGCCTCGAACAATTTTGCTGTTTTGCTGCGAATTACGTACAGGTATTGTTGCTCGGCGATATCCGGTTCGTGGCAATTCAACAGCTGCATTACCTCGCCTTCGGCGATGGTGTTGGTTGCCTTGGACAAAATTTCCATGACACGCATATTGCGCACATCGACCATCATTTCGAATGCGCGCGAGTAGAGAAAATCCCCTACAAGGACGCTTGCTTCATTGCCCCAAACCACATTGGCCGTGGTTTGTCCGCGCCGCAGTTCCGAGGCATCGACCACGTCGTCATGCAGCAGGGTGGCGGTATGGATGAATTCGACGATCGTGGCGAGCGGGATATGATCCTGGCCCTGGTAACCGCAAGCGCCACTCGCAAGCAAGACGATGAGCGGACGCAGGCGCTTGCCGCCACTATGGATGATGTACCCTGCCAGCTGATTGATGAGGGCGACATCAGACTTCAGTCGTCGGTTGATTTCGCGATCGACTGCCTGCCGGTCATCATAAGTAAGGGCCAGAATGGCCTCTAGATCCATGGGAAATATTTGCGTTGCTGCGGCACGATGGGCCCGAATGCTAGAGTATGCGTTGCCTGCCCGCAAGAACGACCGTTATTTCTACGACCGAAAAACCGGTCGGTTTGCCTGAAGGCTTGGCGCGGCTTGTAAGTCGGCAGACCTCACGGTACAATGCGCGGCTTTGATGAAGCGCCTCTAGGCGGCCATTTGTGATGGAGAATCAAGCATGTACGCGGTAATCGAGACGGGCGGCAAGCAATATCGGGTGGCGGTCGGCGATGTGGTGCGAGTAGAGAAGCTCGCCGCTGATGCCGGATCTTCGGTCAATCTTGATCGGGTGCTGATGGTCGCCGATGGTCAGGACGTGCGCACGGGTAACCCTGTTCTTTCCGGCACGGCCGTGACGGCAACCGTCAAAGGCCATGGGCGCGGAGACAAGGTTCGAATCTTTAAGCTGCGTCGCCGCAAGCACTATCGTAAGCAGGCCGGTCACCGGCAAGATTACACAGAGATTGAGATCACGGGAATTTCCGGCGCGACCAAGTAGGTACGCGTTCGTATTAGCAAATAGGTAAGGGTCAGAACAATGGCACACAAAAAAGCAGGTGGCAGCTCGCGAAATGGCCGCGATTCCGAGTCGAAACGTCTTGGCGTGAAGCGCTTCGCTGGCGAGCAGGTTGTTACCGGTAATATTCTTGTGCGGCAGCGGGGTACCAAATTCCATCCCGGCCGGAATGTCGGTATCGGCAAGGATGATACCCTGTTCGCACTGGCGCCTGGCCAGGTGGAGTTCGAACTCAAGGGGCCGCGCCGGCGCAAGACCGTGAGTGTCGTTACCGCCTGATTCCGTCTCCAAGCCGGATAGCGCTAACCCCGCATCGGAGGACGGTGCGGGGTTTTTTGTTTGGCCGGTTGTCGGACCGATAACTTGAGATTCCACGGGCCTGCAAGTCGGTAGTAGCGGAGCCGTTTGGTTCTTTAACATATGAAATTCGTCGATGAAGCTAAAATTCGCGTCGAGGCCGGAAACGGAGGCGATGGCGCCTTGAGCTTTCGGCGCGAAAAATTTATCCCGCGCGGCGGGCCCGATGGCGGCGACGGTGGCCGCGGCGGCAGTATCTTTCTGTCGGCAGACAGCGGCCTCAATACGCTTGCCGATTTCCGCTATTCAACCCAGTTTCGCGCCATGCACGGCGAACGCGGTCATGGACGCAAGTGTTCCGGCAAAGCCGGAGACGATCTCATAATTTCTGTACCCCTCGGTACCCTCGTGCGTGACGCCGAAACAGGTGAAATCATTGGCGACATCACTCGCGCCGGCGAAAGTCTTCTGGTCGCCAAGGGTGGCCGCGGAGGGCTTGGAAACACGCATTTCAAGAGCAGCACCAACCGTACCCCGCGCCAAACCGTACCCGGCTCCCCCGGGGAACAGCGCGAACTGGCCCTCGAACTGCAGTTGCTGGCCGACGTCGGCCTCCTCGGGTTGCCCAACGCCGGAAAATCCACCTTTCTGCGTGCGGTTTCCGAGGCACGGCCCAAGGTTGCAGATTATCCCTTTACGACATTGCACCCGCAGCTCGGCGTGGTGCGCGTGGAAACTCACCGCAGCTTTGTCATGGCAGATATCCCCGGTCTGATTGAGGGGGCGGCCGAGGGGGCCGGCCTTGGCATCCGCTTTCTGCGTCATCTGGCGCGCACCCGCATCCTGTTACACCTCGTTGATATGGCGCCCCTGGACCCGGATGCCGATCCGGTCAAAGGCGTGCGCAGCATCGTGGCTGAGCTCAAGAAGTTCAGTCCGACTTTGGCTAAGCGCGAGCGCTGGCTGGTGCTTAACAAGATGGACTTAATCGCTCCAGAAGAGCGCGATCAGCGCGTCCAGGCGCTCACCCGCGCATTGCGCTGGAAGCGCCCGGTTTTCGCTATTTCCGCCGCCACCGGTGCCGGATGCCGGGAACTGGTGGCGCAACTCATGGCACGGCTTGAGCAAATCAAGATGCCAAGCTCCGACGAAGGCACTGCCGATCCCGAGGCGATGCCGCATGCGTGAGGCACGAAAGGACCTGTCGCGCTGTACGCGCTGTGTGATAAAGATCGGCAGTGCGTTGCTCACCAACCATGGCCAGGGTCTTGATCTGGACGCAATCGGCGGCTGGGTGGCCCAGATCGCTGCGCTGCGCGAGCGCCAGGTCGAGGTCGTGCTGGTGTCTTCCGGAGCGGTAGCCGCCGGTATGCAGGCGCTCGGTTACAAGAACCGCCCGCACGCCTTGCATGAGCTGCAGGCGCTGGCCGCGGTCGGCCAGATGGGGTTGGTCCAGGTGTACGAGTCGGCGTTCCAACGGCATGGCCTGCGCACCGCCCAGGTGCTCTTGACTCATGATGACTTGAGCAACCGGGAGCGCCATCTCAATGCCCGTAGCACGCTGCGAACCCTGCTTGGCTTGGGCGTCATTCCGGTCATCAATGAAAACGACACTGTGGCGACCGAGGAAATCCGTTTTAGTGACAACGATACGCTGGCATCGTTGGTGGCCAACCTGCTGGAAGCCGAACTCCTCATCATTCTGACGGACCAGGCAGGCCTGTTCACGAAAGATCCGCGCGCACACGCCGACGCCGAGCTGGTCGAGGAGGGGATTGCCGGCGATACCGTCCTTGAGGCTATGGCGGGAGGATCGGGCCTTCTGGGTCGCGGCGGCATGCGGACCAAGCTGCTTGCCGCCGCAAAAGCGGCGCGCTCCGGTGCGGCTACGGTTATTGCCTGGGGGCGCGAAAGGGAGGTGCTGCCACGCATACTGGCGGGAGAACCTATCGGAACGCACCTGGTGCCGGCTGAGGGGCGCATGGTGGCACGCAAGCGCTGGCTGGCAGACCAGATGCAGGTGCGCGGCCGCCTGCGGCTCGATGCCGGAGCGACAAAGGTGCTACGCGAGGCCGGTCGCAGCCTCCTGCCGGTGGGCGTGCAGGCCGTTGAGGGAGTTTTTCGGCGCGGCGAACTAGTGGCCTGTCTCGATCCTGACGGCCGGGAGATTGCGCGCGGATTGGTCAACTATGGTTCGGAAGAAGCCACAAAGATTATCGGCAAGGCCAGTAGCCAGATAGAACCGACCCTAGGCTACGTCGATGAGCCGGAACTGATTCATCGCGACAACATGGTGCTGGTATAGGTCGATCCGTTGCCGTGCATCGCCTTGCGATGCCTGTTTCCCAATCGCACCATTAGGAATCGCCAAGGCCATCAAGGGCGCCTATGCAGCGCCCGCGGTGATTATCAAGACTTGGAAGAGGGGTTGCGACGCTGGGCGTCACCGGCGCTTAAGCCAGTGCACGCAGACGCTGATTCAGTCGGCTCTTGTGGCGAGCCGCGCTATTGCGGTGAATAATGCCCTTGTTTGCCACGCGGTCAATTACCGACATGGCTTCTTTGAAGGCTGTCTGGGCTGCGGCCTTGTCCTTGCTCTCTAATGCCTTAAGAACCTTCTTGATATGAGTGCGCAGCGTAGACCGTAGGGCGGCATTGTGCTGCCGGTGTACTTCCGCCTGGCGCGCGCGCTTCTTCGCCTGAACCGTATTTGCCAAAGCCGTTTTCCTCGCGTTAGCGGGCTAATAAAGGGTCGGTACTATGCTGATTTTTTAAAGCCCTGTCAACCTTGTTTTGGCGATGGCTCGTCGGCTCAAAATGGCAATGCGGTCGCACTTGCAGGATCGTCATTGAGACGAGGCAGCAAACCGGTCCCACAGGGTCTATACAGGGCTGCATTTTCCTTTGCTTCGACTCCGGGCTGACGGCCTTATTTTGCCGGTGCTTCATTTTTCTTGGGCAGAAAAACTCTGTTGCGCCAAACATGCCACAAATTGTTGATGAGAAACACCGCGGCCAGTGTTGCCATGCCGAACAAAAAAGGGCGAAGGGGTATGGAATATCGCGGAAATGGCGCCCCAACCATAAGAAGCAGTGTCCAATACACGAGGTGCAGAGATATCGCTCGGCCGACAAAAAGTGCGGAGCCAGACAGACCGGCAATCCTTGCCGGAAGCCAAACAAGGATACAGCCGATCAAACCCAAGATGACCAGGGTCCAATGCAGATGAAACATGAGCCAATGGGTAAATACGAACTGCGGAAGATACGCGTAAGGCGTACTTAAAACGGGATACACAAATACATCGCCCATTCCGGCGACCATGCTCCATGACCAGAGGGCAATGGGTTTTCCAATCAGGTACCAGTCGAGATAGCGTCCAGGCTCATGCAGGAAATGCTGATAGATGGCCTTGAGTACGATTGGCACGCTGCGCGTGAGTTCGCGGTAATGGGGATCAAAACGGTATGGAAAACCAAAGGTGTGTGGGTCTCCGTGATACATAAAGTTTGGGTAGATCCCGTTTTCCAGCGTGTTGATCATTAACGTGGGATCTGTAGTCATGCCGAGGGTATGTATGTTTCGAATGATCCACGGAGAATAAGTCAGCGCAAAACCCAGTGCGATCAGACCGGCCGTCCGCCAACCCTTTTTTCCGGCGAAATGGTAGTAGCTCAATATCGCCAACGGCACGACAAAATATTGCAGACCTGGTCGAGTGAGCGAAGCCGCCGCGATGATGATGCCGACGACTAGCGGCAGTAGCCATCCAGACTGCGTTGGTAACTTGGAAATCAGCCAGAACGCAAGCACCGCGAGAAAGCAAAAAAGCGTTTCGCTGAGTACATACACGTTCATTGTCACGAGGTGCGGACTTACGGCAGTGAGGAATGCCGGAACCAGAGCGACTGTTGGTGAAAGAAAGGTTCGGAAAAGAAGATACGCCAACAAAACAGTTGCCGCGCTGATCAGCGCTTGCACGTTAAGAATCGACCTTACCATGGCAAGTGTTGGCGCCTTGCTGACGAACGGGTAAAGAAACAACGGGTAGCCCGGCGACCGAACCGCATCTGGTGTGGGTGCCTGTGCCGGTGCGGGCGGCAGCGTGGGGGTTCGAGAGTAGACTCCGTATTGTTTCAAGTTGTACGCAGAATAGAAATAATCCAGGGCGTCAGCCCGGATGGGCGAGGGCACCACTGTCCGTTGTACCGACTCGATCCGAAGGTCCAACGCCAAAATCAGAATGACCAGAAGCGCCGCAATATGCCACAAGCTCACATGGGACTGGATTTCTTTGTGCAGCAAGGACTCCAGGCGTTGCCGAATTGATGTGAGCAAGTGTTGCTCCTTAGTACCGATAATTGATTCTGAATTATAGGTACTCCCGTCGTGACCTGCCATCCCTGCACATCCGAACTCCTCTAGTGAGCTGCTGAGGGTATTCTGCCGAGGATTTTTCCTGCCTCGGTACGCATCCTAATTGATCGCT
>JAKBDW010000278.1:0-6796 GCA_021834245.1 Pseudomonadota bacterium | reverse complement strand
GGGAGCCTTCTCCCTCACCAGCCAGGCCGTGCAGTTGCGCATGTTCCCACCGGTGCGGGTACTGCAGACTTCATACGAAACGCGTGGTCGGGTATATGTGCCGATAATCAACTGGATTCTGATGCTGGCGGCTATCGGTTTGGTGCTTGGTTTCCGAACCTCCAGCGGGCTTGCAGCAGCCTACGGCATAGCGGTCAATTCCACGATGGCGATAACCACCGTGCTTGCATTCAATGTGGCATTGACGTACAGCAATTGGGGGAGATTTCGTTCTTTGCTATTTCTGCTGACCTTCCTCAGCGTTGATCTCGCATTTCTGGTCGCCAACCTGACCAAGCTCGAACACGGTGGCTGGTTCCCGATAGCTGTCGGTATTGTATTCTTCACCGTGCTATCCACCTGGCGGCAAGGCTCCGCCATACTGGCGCGCGAGCTTGCATTACAGGCCGATTCACTCGAAACCCTGATCGGCGAAATCACCCATAACAAGCCAGTTAGAGTGCCCGGGACCGCGATTTTCATTAGCCCCTGGATACGCGAAGCACCTCCCTCATTGCGCCATCATTTGCGTCACAACAAGGTGCTACATGAACAGGTTATCGTGCTGAATGTTGTCACCGAAGACCTGCCGAAGGTGCCAGCCGACGAACGCCTGGAGATTGAAAACTTTGCGCAGGGATTTCACCGTGTCATCTTGCACTACGGCTTCATGCAGCAGCCGAACGTTCCGTCGGAGCTCGCGCGTTGCAAGGAGCAGGGGCTTGACATCGATCTTAACGACACTACCTATTATATAGGTTATCAGTCTCTAGTTCTGGGCGAGAAGCGTGGCATGGCGCGCTGGCGCGATTACCTGTTTGCATTTCTCACGCGCAATGCAAGTGATTCCACGACGTACTATCACCTGCCGAGCGACCGCGTTGTGGAGCTCGGCTATCAAGTACGCATTTGAAGCTGTCGGTTCGCGATATCGCAGAAGCCAGTCCGCGCTTGGTATGAGACGCAGCCCCAAAAGGGCGACAAATGACAATCATCGAAGCCACCGTCGACAAGATTCGTATCGACGCTGTGGCGAATTTCGCAGCCTTGCAGCAGGCCTGCGAACCGACAACGGCACCAGGAATGGCTCGTTGCTCCGGGAAAGAGAGCAGGAGCACGGAAGAATTAACGACTGTCCACCATTGAGACAGCCAATCTCGCGCATGGTAAGGTGGTTCCAATACGCAATTCTGGCAAACCGGTATTTGTTCCGTGCAAGAATTTTATTCGAAGAGACGGAAATACCATATATTATGTAATGGAAATACCGTTGACAGCTGAAAGGAAAAAAGAATCTGACTATCGTCACATACTGCGCAGCCCATAACTGTGGTAAAAGGAGACTGACAACCATTATTAGCGTAAATACATATTGCCTGGCGACCAAATCAATCCGCGTTGTGCGTTTGGCCAACAGTCGTTGAGCGCGGCCCTAATCGCTTGACTCCTATCCGTACTTCAATTCCGGCAGAATTGATTGGATCATGGCATCCCCCAAGAGGGAGCAGATGGTACTAGCAGGCTGGCGAAAGAAAATCCCTGCATGGATTGTGCTGGTATTGCTGAGTCTGATAGTCAGCTCAACTGCCGGTTTTGCCGCCGGGCCAAAGACCCTGGTGTTGAGCAACGTCACCGAGCCGCCACTTACTACTGCGGATCACACCGGCTTTCTCGACGTTGTCGCTACCGAGGCATTTCGCCGGATTGGCGTCCATTTGCGTTTGATCAAGCTGCCGGCGGAACGCGGCCTGCTTCTGGCGAATGAAGGGTACCTAGACGGCGATCTGACGCGGATTGCCGGTCTCAACGCGCAGTACCCCAACCTGGTGCGCGTGCCGGAAAAGCTGATCGATTGGGATTTTGTTGCTTTCAGCAGGAACCCGTCTATCCCGGCGAACTTTGCGGTTCTGCGCAAGTATTCCGTAGGGCTTATCAGAGGGTGGAAGATTTACGAACGTGCGATGGCTGGTTCCAAAGATCTAACCACCGTCAACAATCCGGAACAGCTTTTTCGTTTGCTTGATCTCAATCGTATTGACGTCGCGTTGTACATGCGCCTCTCCGGTTTGGCCCTGATACAAAAAATGGCTATCCCTGACATACACGTGCTAAAGCCCGTGCTTGCCCGTCGCCCAATGTATATGTATCTGAACAGGCGCGATATCGCTCTCGTACCAAAGCTTGCAGCGGCCTTGCGCGGCCTAAAACGCGATGGCTTCTATGACCGCGTCTATCGGGAGAAGCTAACGCGCTACGACGAGGTCAGCAGAAAATGAGTCGCCCTATGCACCAACGTCTGCCGCTCATCTCGCCACTCGCCCGCCGCCTGATCGTAGCCATCGTGTACTTCAGTGTCGTCGCAACCGTTCTGCTGACTGCAATCCAGACGTATCAACAATACCGCCAAGCCATGCGCAATATCGACGCCGATCTTGCAGAGGTCGCAACCGTGCACATCGCTGCATTGAGTCGATCACTCTGGGCAACCAGCAGGAATGCACTGCGCCTGCAACTCGAGGGGTTGGTGCGTACACCAAATTTTGAGTACGCCGCAGTGTACGAGGGAAATAAACTCTGGGCGGAGGCGGGCACGCGTTATTCATCCAGCACGATTGAGCGGCACTACCCGCTGACGCACACACTGGCAGGAAAAGTCATTCCTCTCGGCACGCTAAAGGTATTTATTGGCCTGGATAACGTCTATCACAATCTCATCACTCATGCACTTCGCATTCTTTTGAGCAACAGTCTGCAGATTTTTCTCCTCGCCGGTTTTGCCTATGTCTTGCTTTATCTAGTTGTGAACCGCCACCTGCAAACCATGGCCACCTATGTGAGAAATATGGATCTGCGTCAGTCGCCCGCGGCGCCATTGATCCTGGGATACAAGCGAAAGCGCCATACTCCCGATGAACTGGATGAGCTGGCCGCTGCAATCAACAGCATGCGCGAACGAACGCAGACAGCACTGGCGGCACTCCAAACCAGCGAGGAACAGTTTCTTCTCGCCACGGAAGGTGCAGAGGTGGGTCTTTGGGATTGGAATCTATCCAGCAACACGCTTTATCTCTCGCCGGTGCTCAAAAAGCAGATTGGTTATCAGGACTACGAAATTCAGGATAGCTACGAAGAATGGGAAACCCGCCTGCACCCGGAAGATCTTCCACGCATGCGCTCGATGATCAGCGACTATCTGTCCGGGCGTACGACCCACCTTGAAATCGAGTACCGGCTGCAGCACAAGGACCGCTCGTATCGCTGGTTTCTGGCACGTGGCGCTCTTCGGCGCAACGAAAGCGGTCACGCCATTCGCCTTCTCGGCGTTCAGGTGGATATCAGCAAGCGCCGTCAGGCGGAGGATCAGCTTGGTCGATTAGCGCATTATGACAGCCTAACCGGTCTACCCAATCGGGTGCTGTTTGCGGATCGTCTATCGCAAGCCATGATCGAGAGCGATCGGCACCAGCGGCTGGTCGGCGTTGCTTTCCTCGATCTCGACCGTTTCAAAAACGTCAATGACACGCTTGGACATGATGTTGGCGATCAGCTATTGACGGCGGTGTCACAACGCCTCATCGGTGCTGTGCGCAAGGGCGATACGATTGCGCGCTTGTCTGGCGATGAGTTTACGCTGATCCTTGCCGACATGGCGCACGTTGACGATGCCGGTCGTGTCGCCCAGAAAATTCTTGACGCCTTTGCGCTTCCTTTTAACGTTATGGGGCGTGATCTTTATATTACGGCCAGTCTGGGCATTACCCTCTATCCATTCGATGTGGAGGACGTCTCCGGATTACTGCGAAACGCCGACATTGCCATGTACCGCGCCAAGGAACAGGGGCGCAATACCTATCAATTCTACGCTGCCGACATGATGACCAAGGCGGTCGAGAATCTGGCGATTGAAAACGATCTCCGTCAGGTTTTCGATCGCAAGGAACTCGTGCTGTACTACCAACCGATCGTCAGATGCCAAGATGAAGTCATTATAGGAATGGAGGCATTGGTCCGCTGGCGCCATCCCTTGCGAGGCCTGATTCCTCCTTCGCAATTCATTCCGGTCGCGGAAGATATTGGTTTGATCGTGCCTATTGGAGAATGGGTGCTACGCGAAGCTTGCGCCCAGTGCCGACGCTGGCGCCAGGAATTCCAGCGGCCGCTCCACGTGGCTGTCAACCTCTCCGCTCGTCAGTTTGGTCGTACACCAATCTCGCAGACAGTGAAACTGGCATTGCAAGATTCCGGTCTCGATCCGGCAGCACTGGAACTCGAAATCACCGAGAGCGTCTTGCTGCATCAGGACATCGATAGACTCGAGTCGCTCAAAATTCTGTCGCAAATGGGCGTAACTCTGACCATAGATGATTTCGGCACCGGATATTCCTCGCTGTCCTATCTCAAACGCTTTCCGGTCGACGTAATCAAGATCGATCAGTCGTTTACCCATGACATTCCGAACGACGCGGACGATGCTGCACTGGCACGCGCAATCGTCAATATGGCACACACACTCGGATTGAAAACCGTGGTAGAGGGCGTCGAAACTCGAGCTCAGATGGAGTTTTTCCGCCGGGAAGGCTGTGACGCGGCCCAAGGCTTCTATTTCAGCGCACCCCTGCCGGCGGAAGAGTTTGCGGATCTACTGCAACAGGGACTATGCCCGACAAGGGATACCGACCAGAAAGTTCAATCTGACTGAAAATTCGCACCGGCGCCGATACAACTACCCGAATGCCGCTAGTGAAAACATGATGCAGGTGCCACTATACCCATCACATCAATCCGCGCACGAATTCCAATTCACGTTCTAAACACCCGAAAATCTGAATACGATTCCTGGCACAGTGATGGCTGAAAATAATTAATCCCCAGCAAGAAAGTGTCGCCACGAAAATGCCAAGCGGGGCGCCCAGGTACATAGGCTAGACCAGATCTTTGATGCCGGTGTACGGCAATTCCATCAACTCACCTTCGGCATCCCAGGCGAGAATAGCCTTCCACTCCTGTGTTTCGCCGCTAGCTGTACGCAACAACACCAAGTATTTACCATTCTCGATCTCCCGGTGCAGGCCGACCAGCTGTTGTTCCGGAATACCGATGCGATGCATCGCGGTGGCCAACCGAGTTGCTGCGGCAGCCCCTGTCATTGCCGCGCTCCCGACCGCTGCGCCGCCAATTGCGCCCACCAGTGTTTCTACAATCGGACCGGCCGCCAAGACAGCTCCGATGCCAGGCAGAATGAACATACCGGCTGCACCAGCGAGAAGACCCCAGATCCCACCCCAGATTGCGCCTTGTTTGGCCCATGCGCGCACGCGCTCTCCGGCGGTCAAATGATAGATCCCGAGCACATCGTCGCCGGAGGCATGCACCCGACCCAGTACCGACATCATGTCCATCGGAAAGCCTCTGTCGATTAGTCGCTCTATAGCCCGCTGGGCCTTCGCTTCGTCATGATAGACTGCGACTAAAATTCTCTCTTTGGTTGCACTTGGGATATCTTGGTTGGTCATTTGTCTTTCCTCGGTTTTTATATAAGACACCATTTCGATTGGATCGTTGCAATATTCCGCGACACGCTTTGGCATCCGTGCCGGCAGCAGATGTGGTGTTTGCGTCGGCATTCTCGGGCTGCTTTCTACCAGTGTCGAGCAGAAGGTCGACAGTGGTAGTAAAAGATGACTTCCAGCGAGAACTGGTTCGCCGCGCGGACACAGACTTCGTGCGTGGCGCGGTTGAAACATGTACGATAATTCGAATGGGTGAGAACCTTGCATGGCAGCTCGCCGCATATCGCTAAAGGGGAGGGGAGCATATATATGATAGTGCAGGGCGTTATTCCGCCTCTCCTGGCGCAATTCGGACTCACGCTCGTCCTCAGCTTTGTAATCGGGCTGGAAGTCCACAGCTACCGCCGCGCAAACCAGCGGGACCTCGGATTCGGCACTACTCGCACGTTCACGCTCATCGGAATTATGGGCTTCCTGCTTTTTGTACTCGACCAACACGGCTGGCTTTACGCAGCGGGTTTCCTGGCGCTCGCAGGATTTCTCTGGATCTATTATGCCCGTCGGGTCGCGGAACCCCAGATGTCGCTCCTCAGCTCCCTGCTGGCGCTGCTCACGTATCTCGTCGGCCCGATCGCGTCGCGGTTTCCTGACTGGTTCCTGATTCTGTACGTTGTGATCCTGCTTCTGCTGCTCGGCGAAAAACCGGGAATCCGGCGTTTCTCTGATGCGTTTCGCGGCAAGGAACCGGTCACGCTCGCCAAGTTTCTCATCATGGCGGGCGTAATCCTGCCACTGCTTCCAGAAAAGCCAATCGCACCGTTCATCAACGTGACGTACTACCAGATCTGGCTCGCCATGGTCGTTGTCTCCGGTCTGTCGTACCTGAGTTACCTGGCACAGACGTATTTTCTTTCCGAACGCGGTTTGCTGCTTACGGGGATTCTAGGGGGTCTCTACTCAAGCACCGCGACGACCGCAGTGCTCGTGAAGCATCCTCGCTTTTTCGAGTCACCCGGAAGTAGAGGTTGTGGGTGATTTTGCGATGGCATAGCGCACGGGCGGAAGGCCGCCCAAGGCGTGATGCGGTCGGCGATGGTTGTATCGTTGTCGCCAGTCCTCGGTCATGGCGCGGACCTCGGTGAGTGTGCTGAAGATGTACCGGTCGAGTACCTCCGTTCGGTAAGTGCGGTTGAAGCGTTCGATGTAAGCATTCTGGGTGGGTTTGCCAGGCTGGATAAACACGAGAT
>JAKBDW010000555.1:0-6805 GCA_021834245.1 Pseudomonadota bacterium | reverse complement strand
AACAGGATCGCCAGCTGCTTGGCATTGCCGTGGGCATGGCGATCATGACGGTTTTGCTCGTCTATTTTGCCTGGTTGAACATTTCCCATCGCATCGATAACCAGAACAATCGCAACACCTACCTTACCCAGCAGATTACGAAGCTCGATCAACAGATCGCGGCGATCAGGGAACTCAAGAAGCAGCGCGATGCGCTGATTGCGCGCATGCAGGTGATACAGCAGCTGCAGGCCGATCGCACCGAGATCGTGCATGTGTTCGATGACCTGGTGCGCAAGCTCCCGGATGGAGTGTACCTTACGAAATTCCAGCAGACCGGCGCGAGCATCATGCTGAGTGGTGTGGCGCAATCCAATGCGCGCGTATCCGCCTTCATGCGAAATCTGGATTCCTCCAATTGGTTTGCGAATCCGGATCTGGATGTGATTCACGTTACCGCCAAAGGTAATGAGCGTGTCAGTGAGTTCACCTTGCACGTTACCGAGACTGACAAGGCCGCGAAAGAAAAGAAGAAAGAAAAGAAGAAAGGGGCGGGCTCATGACACTTGACGATCTCAAGAACATTGACTTTAACGATATCAGTGGCTGGCCCGTTCCAATCAAGCTCGCCGCGATTGTCCTGATGTGCTTGCTCATCGTGGGCCTCGGATACTATTTCGTGCTGTCCGACCAGCTCGATACCTTGAAGCAGGCGCAACAAAAGGAAGAACAGCTCAAACAGACTTTTCTTGCGAAAAAGGCGCTGGCCATCAACCTGCCAGCGTACAAGGAACAGATGGAAGAGATGGGTCAAGCGTTCGGTACGCTGTTGCGGCAACTGCCCAACAAGACGGAAGTTCCGAATCTACTTGTCGACATTACCCAGGCCGGTCTTGGGCGCGGACTCGACTTCGTGCTGTTCAAGCCGAACAAGGAGAAGCCGCTGGATTTCTATGCCGAGCTGCCGATCGACATCAAGGTGACTGGCACCTATCACGAGCTTGGTGGATTTGTAAGCGACGTCGCAGCTTTGCCGCGCATCGTAACCCTCGGTCAGATCGACATTACCAGCGATAGCAAAAGCAATCGCCTGACGATGACCACGTTGGCCAAGACGTACCGCTATCTGGAGACCGATGAAATCCATCCGATGATGAAGAAGGGACAGCCTAGACCGCACCTGCGTCCCGGGGGTGCGCGATGAAGATTCGAGTTGCGCTGTTGCTTGCGATCATGGCAGTCAGCCTCGTGGGATGCGGAGGCGATAACATGGCTGATCTGCGCGATTTCGTGAAGAACGCATACGCTGATCGCAAACCGAAGGTCGAACCGCTTCCGGTCATCAAGCCAACCGAGCCATTCGCCTATGCCGCTGGCTCATTGGAAGATCCGTTTTCCCGGCTTAACCTGCGCCCGCAAACGACGCAGGGTGGCATACGGCCGGACATGAACCGCCGCAAGGAGCCGCTTGAGGCCTATCCGCTTGATTCTCTCAAGATGGTGGGGACCATCTCGCGCGGCAAGCAGGTATGGGCCATTGTTGACGCGCCAGACGGCATTCACAAGGTTCAGGTCGGTAATCACATGGGGCAGAACTTCGGTCTTGTCACCAAGATCACCGAGGACAAGATCAAACTTACAGAGCTTATCCAGGGACCGACGGGCGACTGGATAGAACGCGGGGCAAGCCTCGCTCTTTCGCAGTAAATTAACGGTATGAGCCTATGAAAATAACCACGACAACTCGGCCGGGAGCTGGCACCAACTGGCGTCTCAATCTCGTCAGGCTGCTATTTCTGGCCGCTACGCTATGCCTGGCGGGCACCGCCGCCGCCGCCGAAATGACCTCCATCAGCTGGATTTCCGGCGGCGACACACCGGTGTTGCAGGTGCACATAAGCGGCTCCGCCAAATATGAATTATCGTCGCTCGAGGGTGGGCAACGCCTGCGAATAAGTTTCGCCAAAACTCAGCTTGGTTCGGCTGTCACTGATCTCGACGGCAAGGGCCCGGTCAAGGGTGTCTATCCGTATCTCGCCGATAACGGAAATTCGGTTTACGTCGATCTTCTCATGAAGAAACCCGGCCATCTGCAGGTTACCCCGACCGGCGGTGGATTCCTCGTGGCTGCATCGACCGGCACGGCAGCGGCAGGACCCGCAGCGGTAACCGAGCCTGCACCGCCGCCGGCGCAAGCTGCGACCGCCGCTGCAAGCTCGCCTGGGCTCGATACCAGCACCGCCGGTAGGAACGTGCTCGAGGACATCAGATACCTCAAGCTGCCCGGCGACCGCGTCCAAATCCGCATGACCTTTGCGCGGCCACCTGCGCCGCCTAAAGGCATCACCAGCAACACGCCGCCTTGGGTATCTTTGGATTTCCCCAATACTCGTCTGGGTCTGGCGCGGGACTCGATCCCGGTTCAGTTGGGAGCGGTGCTCGGCATATCTGCGGTCGAAGCAGATTATCGCTCGCGGGTTGTGGTAAACCTCGTTCGGTCCGCTGGTTACACCTCAGGTGTCGATGGCAATACGTTCGTCATGACCGTGTCGAATCCGACCTCGACAATTGGAGCGACCTCAGCACCCAAGGTCACGCACTTCGCGACCGCGGTGAACAAGGAACAGCACAGTCTCAAGGCAATCGATTTTCGCCGCGGACAGCAGGGTGACGGCAAGGTGATCGTCGGCCTTTCCGATACCGGCGTTGGCATCGACTTGCGTGAAGAACCTGGAAAGATCACCGTCGATTTCCTCAACACCGGCATTCCGTCGACTTTGCAGCGACGCCTGGACGTGACCGATTTTGCCACTCCGATTCAATCGATCGATACTTACCAGCAGGGACGTAATGTGCGCATGGTCATCACGGCCACGGGTAAGTATGACCACCTCGCGTACCAGGCGGGCGACGTCTTTACGGTGAATGTCAAACCAATCGTTGCGGCAAAGGCTGCGGTGTCGAATCCCGAGAAAGGCATTTATACCGGGCAGAAATTGTCGCTCAATTTCCAGAACATCGACGTGCGCGCCGCCCTGCAGGTCATTGCTGACTTTACCGGCCTCAATTTCGTCACCAGCGACAGCGTCAAGGGCAACCTGACGCTCCGTCTCAAGGATGTTCCTTGGGACCAGGCGCTGGCCATTATTCTCAATGCTAAAGATCTCGCGATGCAGCGCGTTGGCAACGTCATCAGCGTTGCCCCGGCGGCCGAGATGGCCGCGCAGCAAAAGGCCAGACTTGAAGCGGGCAAGCAACAGCAGGAACTCGAGCCCCTGGTCTCGCAGCTGATCCAGATCAATTATGCCAAGGCACAGGACATTGCCGATCTTCTTAAGTCTGTCAAAGCGGTGAATCCGGGTGGTCAGCAGCAGTCACCAGCCGCGGGCAGTGTGACATATTCAAAGCTGGCGACCGAATCGAACAGCCTGCTTTCGCCGCGCGGACAGGTCACCGTTGATGCGCGCACAAATTCAATCCTCATACAGGACACGGAATCCAAAATCCGCCAGGTGCGCAAATTGATTGCGCAGCTGGACAAACCGGTTCGCCAGGTCATGATTGAGACCCGGCTGGTGGAGGCGACCGACAACTTCGCCAAAAACCTAGGTGTACGCCTCGGTGTCCAGCACCAGACCAATTCGACAACGACTTGCGGTTCGCTGGACTGCAACGCAACCTTGCTGAGCACCGCCGCACCGGTCGACTTGACCGGTAATGCCTTGAACGTGAGCATGGCAGCCGGCGCAATTAACGCCATCAACCCAGGACAGCTGGCCTTCTCGTTCCTGAATCTCCCGGGAGGCAATTTGCTGGATCTGGAATTGTCGGCCCTGCAACAGCAGGGACTGGGCAAGGTCATATCGAGTCCGCGTCTCATCACGGCTAATCAAAAGAAGGCGCGCATCGAGCAGGGCCAGGAAAGAACCTTCATTGCACTAGGCGGAGGTTTGGGTACGCAGTCGTTCATCACCAAGGACGCGGTGCTTGCTCTTGAAGTCACGCCGCAGATTACGCCGGACGACCGTGTCATACTCGACGTGCTGATCACCAAAGACGATTTCAATTCGGCTTCCCCGACGGATAGCACGATGAACAAGAAGGAAATCACCACCCAGGTATTGCTGGATAATGGCGAAACCGTGGTGATTGGCGGCATCTATGAGCAGACCCAGCAGTCGACTCTCAGTAAGGTCCCGTTTTTCGGCGACCTGCCGCTGATCGGTTGGGCATTTCGCAGCACTTCCGTACTCAACAACAGGGACGAATTGTTGATATTCCTGACCCCACGCATCCTGTCCGACAACCTGACCATGAGGTAATCGGTCGCGGCCCAGGCGCCTTCCAGCGGCCTGGGCCGCGAGAATGCTGGAGCGATCGCTCCGCTATTGATTTCTTCCCCGGTTGCATGGCATATGCAGGGCATGTCCTGGCCCGCCGACCTATCAGAGGATCGCTCCGACACGCCCACCGGCGGGCGACAAGCCAATGTGTTTCTGGTCGGGCCCATGGGGGCTGGCAAGACAACTATTGGCCGCCACGTCGCCGCCATGCTCGGTATGGAATTCGCGGACTCGGATCAGGAAATCGAGGCGCGCACCGGCGCGAACATACCGCTCATATTCGAGATCGAGGGTGAGGAGGGCTTTCGCCGGCGGGAAGCCGCCGTGATCGCGGACCTTGTGCTTCGCCCGAATCTGGTTCTGGCAACTGGGGGCGGAGTCGTTTTGAACTCGGCAAACCGCGAGGCCCTGCGCAACCATGGGACAGTCGTCTACTTGCGCGCCGCTACGGAAATTCTGGTAGAACGCACGCGCCGCGACCGCGGGCGCCCCCTGCTGCAGACAGCCGATCCCCATGGCAGAATAGAGGAGTTAATGCGGCAGCGGGATCCGCTTTACCGGAGCACTGCCCACCTAATTGTGGATACGGACCGTCGAAGTCCACAGGCGGTGGCACGTGATGTAGTAACTCGACTAAAGACCCTGAAACCCAATGAGAACCCTGGCAGTTGAATTAGGAACGCGAAGCTATCCCATTTACATCGGCGCCGGACTACTGGCGCGTGAGCAACCGCTGGCAAACCACGTAGCCGGCCGGAAGGTGCTGATTGTCACCAATGACACGGTTGCACCACTGTATTTGAGCAAAGTCGCTGCGCTCTTGCAGCGTTATTCCCCGGTGACCGTCATTCTTCCGGACGGTGAACAGTACAAGACCGTAGCAGGTCTCAATCCGATTTTTGACACTCTGCTGGCGCAGCGCTGTGATCGGCGCACGACGCTGGTTGCACTCGGCGGCGGTGTCGTCGGGGACATGACCGGCTTCGCGGCAGCCGTGTATCAGCGCGGCGTGCCGTTTATTCAGATCCCAACGACGCTACTGGCACAGGTCGACTCCTCGGTTGGCGGAAAGACTGGAGTTAACCACCCACTTGGGAAAAACATGATCGGCGCATTTTATCAGCCGCGCTGCGTCGTCATTGACACCGATACGCTGGTTACCCTGCCTGACAAAGAGTTGTCAGCGGGTATCGCAGAGGTTATCAAATACGGGTTGATATGCGACCATGATTTCTTCAGCTGGCTCGAGCAAAACATGGACCGATTGCTTGCTCGCGAGACGGACGCCTTGAGTTTTGCCATCGAACGCTCGTGTCGCACCAAAGCCGTGGTGGTAGCCGCGGACGAACTCGAAGCCGGGCGACGCGCGCTGCTCAATTTTGGGCATACCTTTGGCCACGCCATAGAAACTGGCACCGGCTACGGTAGTTGGTTGCATGGCGAAGCAGTTGCCGCTGGTATGGTGATGGCCGCCGACCTTTCGCGTCGCCTCGGCTGGCTGAGCGCGACAGAAGCGAAGCGTACTGAGGATCTTATTCGGCGCGCGCATCTCCCGACGCAGGGTCCGTATCTGCTGGATGCCGGCCGCATGCTCGATCTCATGGCGGTCGACAAGAAAGTCGAGGACGGCAGGCTACGTCTGATTCTGCTGAGAGGAATCGGCAATGCCGTAATTGAGTCGGATGTACCGCAATCCCTGTTGCTGGATACGCTGAACTGTTGCCGAGCCGCTGCATGAATACGCCGCCGTTGCTCGCGCCCTATGCCGCAAGCGAATCAACGTCGCGCGGGCGTAGCCATAACGAGCCGCCACCCTCTCATCGCTCGCAATTTCAACGCGACCGCGACCGCATTGTGCACTGTGCGGCTTTTCGGCGTCTTGAATACAAAACCCAGGTTTTCGTCAATCATGAAGGGGACTTGTTCCGTACGCGCCTAACGCACTCCATTGAAGTTGCCCAAATAGGCCGATCGATCGCCCGGGCGATGAACTTGAATGAGGACCTGACGGAGTCGATCGCGCTTGCCCACGACCTCGGGCATACGCCTTTCGGGCACTCCGGCCAGGATGCGCTGAACTCCTGCATGCGCGAGTATGGCGGCTTCGAGCACAATCTCCAGTCCCTGCGTGTCGTTGATCTGCTTGAGGAAAGATACGCGCAATTTCCAGGTCTTAATCTGACCTTCGAAACGCGCGAAGGGATACTCAAGCATTGTTCGCTCAAGAACGCCGCCGAGCTCGGCGATGTTGGACGCCGCTTTCTCGAAAAGACGCAGCCAGGCCTTGAAGCGCAGTTGGCAAACTTGGCGGACGAAATCGCCTACAACAACCATGATGTCGATGACGGGCTGCGTTCCGGACTTATTACGATAGACCAACTGCGCGAAACCGCCCTTTTCGGCGAACAGTACAACGTGGTTAGCAAGCTGCATCCGAATTTACCGCCGCGCGTACTGGTGCACGACATCGTCCGGCGCATGCT
>JAKBDW010000195.1:0-6825 GCA_021834245.1 Pseudomonadota bacterium | reverse complement strand
CAAATCTGGTTCGATCATGTCTTCAACTGGACGACTGGTGCGGCCTACAAGACGAGTAATGCGTTCTTTATGGACGCGGGGAAGAACATTCGAGAAAAGGAACTGCTTTCTCTGCAACCGTGGAAGTTTCGCCGCCGCATTACGCAGTTCGACCTCGCATTGAATATGGGGGAGAACGACGGCGAGATATTTGGAGTTATTGTCTGTAACTCGGAAATCTATGACGCCGAGACGATCAGAACGCTCATCGCGCGTTTTCGCATTATGTTGTCGCAGATAGTGGACGATCCTGGTCGTGCAATCGGTGCATTGTCGATGCTGGACGATCAAGAGACGGACATTATTGTTCGAGAGTGGAACAGTACGGATTCGGTGTTCGACCGCCAGCGTACGCTGCATGGGGCCTTCCTCGAGCAGGTCAAACGTACGCCGGAGGCGTGCGCGCTGAGATATAGACGCAGCGAGATGAGTTACGAAGAGCTGGATGCGCGGTCGGAAGCGTTGGCGAAGCTTCTGACTAAACACGGCTTGGGCCCCGGCGCGACGGTGGGGATTTGCGTAGAACGATCACCGCTGCTAATTGTGGGTCTGTTCGCCATTTTGCGTACGGGCGCCGCCTACGTACCGCTCGATCCAAGTTACCCGATCGACAGGATTCAGTACATGCTGGATGATAGCGGCGCGTTCCTGGTGCTCACCACCCCAACGGCAAGCCATAGCTGTGTCAAAAGCGAGGTCACGGCGGTAGTCATCGATGACAATTACGCCATGACGGTCGTGGAATCTGAGCAGCCAAGGAAAACGCCTTACTCAGTCGAGGCCGGTACTGCGTATCTCATGTACACGTCTGGGTCTACCGGTCGCCCAAAGGGTGTCAAGGTAAGCCACGCGAGTTGTGCCGCGTTGTTTCACTGGGCGGATTCCACATTCACTTCATACGATACCACCGCAGTGTTGTGTTCAACTTCGGTGTGCTTTGATATCTCGGTATTTGAAATATTTTATCCGTTGACCAAGGGCGGATCTATAGTGCTCGTACAGGATGCGCTCCACTTCCCAGACGATCCGGACGCACAACGCGTATCGTTGATCAATACCGTGCCGTCAGTCATGTCGGCACTGATGCAGGTTGCGGAGATACCGAATAACGTTAGGACGGTGACGCTAGTTGGGGAACCGCTCCGGCGCAGTTTGGTGGATGCGATCTATGGATCCTCGCGGGTGCAAAAGGTTTATAACCTGTACGGGCCTACGGAGGACACTGTGTTTTCGACCGCGGTTCTGGTCGGAAAGGATGAGCAAGGCGAGCCGAGCATCGGTAGACCGATTCTTAATACTCGCGCTTATATCTTGGATTCGAATCTTAGCCCGGTACCTCCCTATAGCCGAGGCGAATTGTGCTTGGCGGGTGCTGGGCTGGCGCTGGGCTATCACAACAGGGCGGAGTTGAATAGGGAGCGCTTTCCGGTGTGGCGGGGCCATCCAGACGGTCCGGAACGGGTGTACCGAACCGGGGACCTTGCAAGTTACCGATCTGACGGCATGATCGAGTTCTTCGGTCGAACCGATTATCAAGTCAAGATCCGCGGTTACAGAATTGAGTTAGAGGAGGTCGAGGCGACAATCAATCACGTGGAGGGTGTGCGGGAGGCAGCGGTGGTGGCGCTCTCGCTCAGTCAGGAGTCAATGGAAAAGGAGCTCGTCGCATATGTCGTCACGGATCGGGTGGTAGTCGGCGATGGTGTTGCTGTCCTTGATGCAGATGAGCAGCATAGGCTGTCCGCCGCGCTGCAGAAGGTGCTTCCGGAGTACATGGCGCCGTCAACAATCGTATTTGTACACCGTCTTGCAAAAACCCTGAACGGAAAGATCGACCGAAAGGCTCTGCCGCAACCTCCCGCTAGGCAGAAGAGCAGCAGCGCGAAGAACGGCGAGAAGACCGGAACCCAGGCGCTGGTTGCGGAGATCTGGGGCGAGGCATTGGGCATGGATCCTGCCCGACTGGGAGTCTATGACAAGTTTTATGAACTCGGCGGCAGCTCCTTGCGCATTGTTCAGGTTGTGGCAGGGATCAAGCGGAAACTGGGCCGGACAGTATCTATCGCGCAGATATTTCGCTTCCAAGACATCGCTTCGATCGCGAAGTGGCTTGACGAAGGCGATGCGGACAGTCAGGCCGCGATAGACGGTGGGAGCAAGCGCGGCACCACGCGGCGAACCGCGCTTCGCGACGCTCGCCGAAAACAGGAGCGGATGGCAGATCGGAGAGGGTAGCGGAAGCATAGGCAGCGAGAAATGGCGAAGCCGTTGAGTCTGATGGGACACATGGGCAAACGATAATGCGACTACAAGTGTAGGAAAGGTAAACAAATGGAGATTAATCAATCATGTACTACCGATGAGGTTGCGTCGGAAGATGTCGCCATCGTCGGCATTTCGTGTCGTTTTCCTAAGGCGGCCAACAAAGACGTGTTCTGGAAGAACATACTGGACGGACGTGAATGCATCACGTTCATGAGTGAGGAGCAGATCAAAGCCGACAGGCATCTGATCGGAAATCCTTACTATGTTCCCGCCTGTGGGCTGATCGAGGACTACGATGGTTTCGATGCGGAACTATTTGGGATACCGGAGTCGACGGCTGAGATGATGACGCCAGAGCATAGAGCATTTATCGAGTGTGCTTGGGATGTGATGGTGGATGCAGGTTATGACGCATCGTCCTACGCCGGGGATGTAGCGGTTTACGGCGCATGTAATCCGCAAAGTATCGCCCGATATGGGGAATCTCCGAACTGGGTCACGGCAAGTGATCCGGTATTGGAGCACAGCCAGGCGTGGTGTCCGGATGCCCTTACGGCCTACACGCTTTACCACCTCGGATTGACTGGGGAATCGATGACATTGAACGCTTTGTGCTCGGGCTTTCACTCGGCGGTACACTTCGCGTGCCAGTCGCTGTTATTGAAGCAAGTCGACATGGCGATTGCGGGCGGTGTGATGATTCGCCTGCCACATGAGCGTGGCTATCTCTGGGCCAAAGGGAAGCCGTTGTCGCGTGACGGGCACAGTCGCCCTTTCGACGACGCCGCCACCGGCGCGGCAATTTCTAGCGGTGTCGCGACGTTCTTGCTGAAGCCATTAGCCGACGCCGTAGCGGACCGAGACCACATTTACGCTGTGATCAAAGGGACCGCTATCAACAATAACGGCGCGAGCTCTATGGGTTTCGGCGTATTTCAGCCGGACCGCTTGGCAGCATGTATCGCCGCCGGACTGGCAGCCGCGGACGTCTCTTCGGACACCGTCAGCATGGTCGAGGCGGTCGGAGCTGGATTGCCGATCTCCGATGTGGTGGAGGTTGAGGCGACCGCTCGCGCCTTCAACACTAAGCGCAAGGGCTATTGTTCGTTCGGATCGGTGAAAGGAAACATTGGGCATGCGGGAGTGGCATCGGGTGGCGCCAGTGCTATCAAGGCAGCGCTTTCCATCTACCACGGCATAATCCCGCAAAGCATTAACTTCGACAAGCCGAACCGGGACATTGATTTCGACTCGTCGCCGTTTTGCATGCAGCGCCAAACTTCCAGCTGGGACCCGGGGCGCGGGATCAGAAGGGCAAGCGTTAACTCGATCGGTGGGGCGGGCTACAACGCTCACATGCTTTTGGAGCAGGCGCCAACGCGTCCAAAGCGTGAACCATTCAACCATGTCTCTCAGCTAGTGGTTCTTTCGGCACACAGCGAAACGGCTTTAACGGCGCAGGTAAAGAATTTGTTCCTTTGGGTTCAGATGAATCCGGACGCGCGACTCGATGATCTTGCCTATACCCTCAACATGGGTCGGAGACACCACCGGTTTCGATGGGCTACCGTGACTACATCAGTGGATGAACTGCGGGACCGGCTTGGAGATGACCGGCCGAGTCAATCGGTTGTCACAGCTGGTTTGGGTACAGAGAAACGCGGGCTTGACACATCGCTGCTAGTGGAGACGGATCGAGGAATTGCCTTCAAGGAGCTGTCCCGCCGCACAGACGCCAAGGCGCTGTTCGAGATGGCGCGCTGTTGGGTTTCGGGGCATATCATCAACAGATCGGAACTGTTCAGAAGCATGGATTTGCATCGCATATCGCTGCCGGCGTATGCCTTTCAGCGCCGCCGCTTTTGGCGGACTTATTGGACCTAAAGTGGCTGAGTCTGTGCGCGCCGGCTGGACATGGAGCGCCACGACGAGTCGTTCGGCGCCTCGGTACACCAAGAGGACTTGACCCAGTGAAAAAGTGGGATTTGTGAACCAAGCTTTTCTCAGCGCATGTCGGAGGGACGTGGGGTTGCCAGTTGCGGTACAGCTGGACAGTGCAAATAAAACAGGTCATCAATCGGAATTGATGACAGTTAGTAATGGTAGTGCGACACGAACAAGAATTATGGGAACCTCTAATAATCCTCCCATTCTAACGCACCAACAACAAAACACGAGATACCGCGATGCTCCAATCCGGTTTCTTTGATCTTGAGGATCGTTTCGGCAAGCTTGACCAGCTGGACGACCCCTTGAAGGCGCTGAATGAGGTGGTCGACTGGTCGGTATTCGAGCCGATCCTGACCCGAGGATTGGCCAAGGAAAGGAAGGGCAACGCGGGTCGTCAGTCCTTTGATGCTTTACTGATGTTCAAGGTGCTGATCCTGCAAAGCCTCTACAACCTGGCCGATGGTCAGACGGAATTTCAGATCCGTGACCGCTTCACGTTCCTGCGTTTCCTCGGTCTCACCCCGGAAAGCCGCATCCCGGATGAGAAGACGATCCGGGCTTTCTGGGGGTCGATCAAAGCGCGCGGTCCGCACGATGAGATCTTTTCGAGGTTCACTTGCTTCCTAGAAGGACAAGGGTTCCGTGCCCAGTGGGGCACCGTGATCGACGCGCGCATCCTCGAAGTGCCGAAGCAGCGCAACACGCGATCCGAGAATGCGACGATCAAAGAAGGTTTGATGCCCACCGAGCGGGAAAAGCACACCGCCAAGAAAGCCCAGAAGGATATCGAGGCGCGCTGGACCCAAAAGAACGGCAAGAACTATGACGGCTACAAGAACCACATCAATATCGACGTCAAGCATAAGTTCATCCGGGGCTTCGACGTCACGGCCGCCAGCGTGCATGACTCCCAATGCTTTGAGCAGCTTCTCGATAGCAAAAATGGCGCACGCACGGTCTACGCTGATTCGACCTACCGATCCGAGGAGCACAAGCGATTGCTGAAACGCAAGCGCTTCACGAGCCGCGTGCACCACCGGACCTGGAAAGACCGGACCTTGACTCGGCGCGGGCAGCGAGAAAACCGTGCCCGCTCACGCCTCCGCGCCCGCGTCAAGCACGTCTTCGGGCACCAGGTGAAAGCGATGCGCCAAACGGTCGTTCGCGGCATTGGGCTGGCGCGCATGCGAACATGCATCGCGCTGGCTAACCTCGCCTAAAATATGAGTCGGCGCGTCCAACTGCATAGGCTGTGCGCTTAACCATGGCGGGAAATGATGAAAAGCAATCAACGCGACACAGACATGAGCAACGAAACCGACAAAACGAAGGACAGCGTTCGTTCACGCGTGCCACGATCCCGGTGATACGCGCGCTGCTCCGTGGACGGATTGAAAAAATCGAATTTTTAGAGGTTCCCTTATGCGTAACCAACGAGGATAGTTCGTGAATAACTCCTGTGGACATGTGCAGTTCGAGACTAGTGGTCATGTGGGGAGAATCACAATATGTAACCAAGCGAGGCATAATGCCATGTCGTATCGGATGTGGGTAGAGCTCGCTAGTCACATTAGGGAGATGGGTGCAAACGAAGCGGTTAAGGTTCTTCTTCTTGAGGGCCAGGGTGAGCAGGCGTTTGTGTCGGGCGCGGATATATCAGAGTTCGAGGCGATGCGCGATTGCGGCGACAAGGCGGAAGTCTATGACGCTGCCGTGGACACTGCGATATCCCAGGTGTTGAAGTTCCCTAAGCCCGTCATTTCTAAAATACGCGGCATTTGCTTTGGCGGTGGGTTGGCGCTTGCCCTTGCCTCGGATATTCGCATAGCAGATACGCGTTCTACGTTCGCGCTACCGGCCGCGAGGCTGGGAATTGGATATCGGTTTAATTGGTTAAGACGAATGGTTAATCTCTTAGGAGAGACTGTTGCAGCCGATTTGATTTTTACTGGGAGGGCTATTGATGCAGCGGAAGCATTGCACCTACGGCTTGTCAATCGTGTCATTGATGGGCAAGTGATTAACAAAGAGGTGGAAGGTTATTGTGCAATAATCACCAGCAATGCACCGTTGTCCATAGCCGCTGCAAAAAGCGGAATCAATATGCTTCGCGACGGCACCCCAAGCGAGGATGCTAACAATGCAATCAGGGCGTTGATCCACCGGTGCGCCGCTAGTAACGATTACAAAGAAGGTATCCGTGCGTTTAAGGAGCGGCGGTCCCCTATTTTTCATGGGCGCTGAAAACAGAAACAGTGACTTGCCTCGTCGGGCATCTGGCCGGCAACGGTCTGTCTACCCATGCGGGTTTGACGCGGAGGCGCTCTCTTGTGAGGGCGAGGCTGTGCATCTGTTCTGGGACAAATTAACGCAGAATAGGAAGCCGTCATGACTAGTAGCCCATCAATTGCAACCATCGGGGTACATATCCCTAGTACCCGGGTGTCGAATCTTGATCGCCTCTCTGATTTCATGATTACCCAGAGCTTCCTAACTGACAAATTGGGTGTCGAATGGCGTGCGATCAAGGACGCCCAGGATGAAACAAGCGACTTGTGCGTAAAGGCCTTC
>JAKBDW010000294.1:0-6838 GCA_021834245.1 Pseudomonadota bacterium | reverse complement strand
CGACAGGCCCTCCGCCGAAACAGCAATACATCGCGCCATATACTCCCTTTTTCCCGATTCCCGCGCCTGTCTCCACGGCCACAGCATCGAAGCCTGCATGGCGGCGAATCAAGCACCGCCCGCAGCGACTGGATTGCCGCTGCCGGCCCTGGAAATGGTAAAGGGATTTGAAATCTGGGAAGAGAATCCCGCTGTCGAGTTGCCATTGTTCGAGAACTGGCTGGACGTCGAGCGCATCGCCACGTCCGTGCGGACGCGTTTCGAGCAGGTGGCGCCGGCGGTTTCTGCGCTCATGATACGCGCCCATGGCGCTACCGTTTGGGGTCGCAGTCTGCAGGAGGCTTACAATCGTTTCGAGGTTTTGGATTTTCTGCTGACCTACCTGACACGCTCTGCGCGAAGCCGCTAGCGCTTCCGCTACGCGAACCCCAAGCGGTTACAATTTTCGTGTCATTTTGCGGTGGCTCAGGCCGGCTTCCAGGAGTTCACCTCTCACGGGGGTGAAGCCATGCGCGAGATAGAAGCCGATCGCCGGCGTTTGTGCGGTCAGCCATACTTCCGCCAACGCACGATCACGTGCGCTGCCGACGAGGGCTTCAAGCATTGCTCCTCCAACGCCGCAACCTCGCCAGGGCCGAAGTACCGCCATGCGGCCGATATGCCCGTCGGAAAACATGCGGGCTGTGCCTATTGGCAGTTCCGGCTGTGCAAAAACCACCACATGTGTGCAAGAAGCATCGCAGCCGTCCCATTCGAGCTCCGCTGCAATACCCTGTTCCTCAACGAATACAGCATGACGCACGCTCCGGCTTGCCGGCTCGGCTTCATCCCAGCTCAGTTGTCGCAGCGTCCAGGCGCGCAATGTCATGCAGCTTGGACCTCCGGGCAGGGCCAACGACTTCTGTTAGTCATGAACAAATATTATCTGTTAAGGTAGCGGCATGTCGCGTCGAATTCTGCTTGGCATGTGTTTGCTGGTGGCTCTGCTGGCCATGCCCTGGGCTGACAGGGCATCGGACAACGTCGCAGTTCAGCTTGATATTGACGGACCAATCGGACCGGCGACAAGCGATTATGTTCACCGCGGACTTGAAGAGGCCAAGCGCCTCAATGCCGTGCTGGTAGTTCTGCGCATGGATACGCCGGGAGGACTCGACATTTCCATGCGCAAGATCATCCGCGACATCCTCGCCTCACCCGTGCCGGTTGCTGCATTCGTCGCACCGAGTGGCGCGCGCGCCGCCAGCGCTGGGACCTACATTCTCTATGCATGCCAAATCGCGGCCATGGCGCCGGCGACCAATCTCGGGGCGGCGACGCCCGTGCAAATCGGGGGTTTGGGCGTGCCTGGAGGAGAAAAGCCACAGCGTGGGACGGAGGGAAAATCAAACGTAGTGCAGCCACCGACTGACACGGAGACTCGCAAAATAACCAACGATGCCGTTGCCTACATCCGCAGCCTGGCGCAATTGCGCGGGCGCAATGCGAACTGGGCGGAGCAAGCGGTGCGCCAGGCGGTGAGCTTGCCGGCCCAGGAGGCCGTCAAGATCGGAGTAGTCGACCTGATCGCGAAAAACGTGGACGACCTTCTCACCAAGGTTGATGGGCGCGAAGTTCAGGTCGTCGGCAAGGCGGTGACGCTACACACGGCCGGTGCGCGGGTGGTTCGAATCGAACCGGACTGGCGCAACCGCCTGCTATCGATCATCACCGATCCCAACGTTGCCTATATCTTGTTGCTGTTGGGGGCATACGGACTATTCTTCGAGTTCTGGCACCCCGGCTTTGTGCTGCCGGGCGTTGTCGGGGCAATCAGTCTGTTGCTGGCCCTTTTCGCGTTCCAGGTGCTGCCTGTGAGCTTTGCCGGGCTCGGCCTTATGTTGCTGGGAATCGTATTTATGATTGCGGAAGCGTTCATGCCAAGTTTCGGAGCGCTTGGTGTAGGCGGGGTAATCGCCTTTGTGGTCGGTTCGGTCATGCTGCTGAATACACACGCGCCCGGGTTCGGTGTGTCATGGTGGCTTATTGGCAGTTTTTCCCTGGTGAGCGCGGGGTTTTTCATGACTGTGGTGTCGTTGGCAATACGCGCGCGGCGACGGCCGGTTGTCACAGGCCGCGAGGAAATGATCGGCTACATCGGCGAGTCGCTTGGCACGTTCAAGAGCGAGGGTCGAGTCCGAGTTCACAGCGAAGAGTGGCAGGCCGAGACGCGGGTGCCGCTGGCGCGCGGCCAGAAAGTGAAGGTCGTGGGAATCAAGGGCCTGGTATTGATGGTCGAACCATATGAGGGGGAGGGAAGCTAGCATGGAATTTCTGTCTTCAAGCTTTGTTGTCCTGGTTCTTTTTATACTGTTTTTCTCCTCGGTTCGCATATTGCGCGAATACGAGCGCGGAGTTGTCTTTTTATTGGGACGCTTCTGGAAGGTCAAAGGACCGGGAATAATCCTTGTTTTTCCCGTCGTACAGCAGATGGTCAAAGTGGATCTTCGTACCATCGTCTTGGAAGTACCGCCCCAGGATGTGATCTCGCGCGACAACGTTTCTGTCAAAGTCAGCGCCGTCGTTTACTTTCGGGTTATCGACCCGCAGCGCGCCATCATACAGATAGAGGACTATTATGCGGCCACCAGCCAGCTAGCCCAGACGACGTTGCGCAGCGTCCTCGGCAAGCACGAGCTGGACGAAATGCTCGCAGAGCGTGATAAGCTCAATACCGACGTGCAGAAGATACTTGACGCCGCTACTGATGCCTGGGGCATCAAGGCATCGAGCGTCGAAATCAAGCATGTGGACATTGACCCAACGATGGTACGGGCGATCGCGCAGCAGGCCGAAGCCGAGCGCCAGCGGCGGGCAAAAATTATCAATGCCGAAGGTGAATTCCAGGCGGCGGAAAAACTGGTGCAAGCCGCGCAGCTGATTAGCCAGAGTCCGCAAGCATTGCAGCTGCGCTATTTGCAGACCCTGATCACGATTGCCGGAGAGAAATCCTCGACCATCGTTTTCCCGCTGCCTATGGATATTCTGAGACCGTTTCTGGAAGGACGAGACAAAGGTTCGTCCTGAGCCATCCGGACCGGATGGTGCAGCAGGCGCGTCGTTCTACTGCACCGTCCAGTAGTCGACGGATACCGAATCGTTGACGAGACCGAATTCAAGCGTAGGAAAGTAACCTGTGATGTTCGGCATGCTGGGTCCGGGAAGCTGTACGATGCCCGGGTAACCGTCAATGCGGCGGGTCGCCAGTTGCTGACCTCTGTAAACAAAGGCAAGAGAATGAGTAGCCAGGCGATAGCCCGGTTGCCAGGCCTGGCCGTCGAAGGCATAGGAAACTATGACTTTGCATAAAAGCACCTCCGCACCGTTCACCTGACCGTAGAACTGGATCTCCCGATCCGGTGGCTGGGCGGCCGATTCTATTTCGTCTCCTTGATTCACGATCCAAGACGGCTCGGCCGTGCCGGCGTCAGGCGAGCGTTGTGAACCGGAATTCGTTGAGATCGGTACTGACACAAAGGAACTGCCATTTTGGTACTCGAGGATGGCCAGATTCGTAGAGGCGTACGCACGCGAATTGGCCGCGAGGATCGTGCCGGCAGCTGCCGCCGATGCCAAGAACAAACGCGCCGCGCGCCGCATAAGGTCTCCTTTCTTTTGTTGAGGTCTTCTTTTGTCTTTCACGTCGAACTGCTTGTCCGCATGCCGCATGACATGTTTGCAAGTGTAGACATCCCGGGCCGAAATGCCACGTATCGTCTTTTTTTACAACCACTCACGCGGTTTCAGGAAGTCATCGTAAAGCCTTGCCTCAGGGCTGCCCGCCGCCGGATGCCAATCATAGCGCCATCGCACCAGCGGCGGCAGCGACATCAGTATCGACTCGGTCCGACCGCCTGACTGCAGGCCAAACAAGGTTCCGCGGTCGTACACGAGATTGAACTCAACGTAACGTCCGCGCCGGTAAAGCTGAAAATCGCGCTCGCGCTCGCCAAACGGCATGTCCTTGCGGCGCTCGACGATGGGCAGATATGCCGGCAGGAAGCTATCGCCCACGCTACGCATGAAGGCGAAGCTGTGCTCGAAATTCCGATCGCTGAAGTCATCGAAGAACAGGCCGCCGATGCCGCGGGTTTCGCCACGGTGCTTCAGGAAGAAGTACTCATCACACCATTTCTTGAAACGGGTGTAATAGTCCTGTCCGAAAGGAGCGCAGGCCTGGTGTGCGATCCCGTGCCAGTGTCTGGCGTCATCCTCGAACCCGTAATACGGCGTCAGATCGAAGCCGCCGCCAAACCACCACACGGGGGGTGCCCCGGGTTTGTCTGCAATGAAGAAACGCACGTTACAGTGTGATGTCGGTATATAGGGGTTGCGTGGATGAATGACCAATGACACGCCCATAGCCTGAAAGGAACGGCCGGCGAGCTCCGGGCGCTGTGCGCTCGCAGACGGGGGCAGGCGCTGTCCGTCAACGTGCGAAAAATTCACGCCCGCCTGCTCGAAAACCCGGCCATCCGTGAGTATGCGTGTGCGGCCACCGCCGCCATCCGGTCGTTGCCAGGCATCTTCATGAAATTTGCCTTCGCCGTCAGCGGCAGCGAGCGCAGTGCAGACTTGCTCCTGCAAATCTAGCAGGTAGCCTAAAACGCCATCGATACTTATGTTGTTCATATTCGTCCGCCCGCTAGCCCGGACGCAGGACACGGCCGGTGGCGGCGTCGATAATCTGGGTTGGGCGCCGCAGTCCACCTACCCGGCCCGGCAGCACGTAGTCGACAAGCTTACCGAAACGCCGCACCACCTCGCGCCGGGTACGTGCCGGGCGCTGACCGGAGCGGTTGGCACTGGTTGATACGATCGCCATATTGGCCGCGCGGCACAGCGCTGCTGCCTGCGCATGGGCGGTGACGCGCACGGCGATGCGCGGCGACCCTCCTGTTACCCACGGAATGATTCCGGACCGCACCGGCACAAGCCAGGTGCAAGGTCCCGGCCAGCTTGCCAGGACTTGCGGCGGGAAGTTCACTACAAAGTATTCAAGCTGCCCCGGCTCGGCGGCGAGCAGGATAAATCCCTTGCCGGCACTGCGCCGCTTGATGCGGCGCAGTCGTTCGACCGCTCGCCGGTTGCGCGGATCGCATCCCAGACCAAACACCGATTCCGTCGCATACGCTACTATCCCGCCCTGGCGCAGGATCGTTGCGGCCCGGTCGATGTCGTTGGACAACGTCGTTACTTTCCGCGCTTTTGCTGCAGCGCGCGATCTTTGGCGATGATTTCGGCCGCATTTGCGGCGCGTTCGTCAGCCAGTCGCTTGGCCAGACCCTGATCGCCCAGCGCAAGAATCTGTGCCGCAAGGTAAGCGGCGTTCTTGGCTCCGTGTTTGCCAATGGCCACGCAGGCCACTGGAATACCGCCTGGCATCTGCACCGTTGAAAGCAATGCGTCCTCGCCGTTGAGCGGTCCGCCTTCCATCGGCACACCAATGACTGGTTTCAAAGTGAGCGCTGCCACGGTGCCGGCCAGATGCGCCGCCAAACCCGCCGCAGCAACGAACACCGCGCAGCCGCGCGAATCGGCTTCTCTGACATATGAGTGGGTCGCCTCCGGTGTGCGGTGCGCGGAGGTAATCTTGATTTCGTAACGCACGCCGAGCTTGTCGAGGACAGTGGCTGTCGTCTCCATGGTCGGCAAGTCGGAGTCGGAACCCATTAGAATAGCGACAAAAGGTGTGCTCATCGGTAATATCTCCTGGACTGGGCACCCGCCGTGCACGCGGTCGGGTGCATCACGAAAATCATATCGCTGATATCTGGGTAAAGTCGGACCATTGCCGCTTCCCGAATACCGTTGTCAATGACTGGTGGCATCCCAGTGTCAGCAATCTCAGAATTGCTGCTCGCGCGCAATGGCGCGAAATCCGATGTCCTTGCGGAACTGGACGCCTTCCCAGCTTATTTCACGCACCAGTGCATACGCACGGCGCTGTGCATCAGCCACATCGTTACCGAGAGCCGCGGCACACAACACGCGACCGCCGTTGGTGATGACCTCGGCCCCCGATTGAATCGTACCCGCATGAAATACCTTCTCGTCGGGCGCGCGCTCCGCTCCAAGCCCGTGTATCGCGTCTCCCTTGCGATAGGTACCGGGATAACCGCCCGCCGCCATCACCACGCCAAGTGCCACGCGTGGATCCCAGCTTGCCTCGACTTTATTGAGTCGACCGTCAAGCGCCGCTTCCACCAGATCCACCAGGTCCGACTTTAGGCGCAACAGAATCGGCTGCGTCTCGGGATCCCCGAAACGGCAGTTATACTCAAGGACTCGCGGCGTGCCATCATTCGTGATCATGATCCCGGCGTAGAGAAATCCGCTGTACGGATGGCCATCCGCAGCCATGCCATGTACGGTGGGCTCGATCACCTCGCGCATGATACGTGCGTGCATTTGCGGGGAAACCACCGGCGCCGGGGAGTAGGCCCCCATGCCGCCAGTGTTTGGCCCTCGATCACCATCGAGTAGACGTTTGTGATCCTGGGAGGTTGCCAGAGCAAGCACATGGGCGCCATCTACCATTACTATGAAACTTGCCTCTTCCCCAGTAAGGTATTCTTCGACAACGATGCGATGCCCGGCATCCCCGAAGACATTGCCTGCCAACATGTCGCGCGCTGCCGCGAGCGCTTCATCAACCGATTGCGCGATTATCACACCCTTGCCCGCCGCCAGCCCATCAGCCTTCACCACGATGGGTGCGCCGACCTTCCTGATGTACGACTCGGCCGCGCCGATTTCGGTAAAATTTGCGTAGGCAGCGGTCGGAATTCCGTGGCGC
>JAKBDW010000219.1:0-6873 GCA_021834245.1 Pseudomonadota bacterium | reverse complement strand
GGCTGTTGTCATCCGCAATCCCGCTGCCACCCGTCCCTGGCAACACGTTCTTGAGCCGCTCAGCGGATATTTATGGCTCGGGGCGCGGCTGTTGCAAGGTGATCAGCGTGCGACGGGCGAAGCTTTCAATTTTGGACCGGTTGCGACCGTCAATCAGCCCGTGAGCGAGTTAATTGATTGGCTAGCGCACGATTGGCCGAGTGCCCGGATTGAGCATAAGCCGGAAACGGCGCAGGGAAAACCAGAGGCAATGCTGCTGAAGCTAAACTGTGACAAGGCGCTCAATTATCTTGGCTGGCATGCTGTGCTCTCATTTGAAGATGCGGTATGCATGACGCGCGAGTGGTATCGCGCATACTACGATGGCAAAGTCGCAACCATAGGGGAGCTGACGTCTCGCCAGATTGCTGAGTATGCGGCGAAGGCAGGTACGGCGGGGATGCCGTGGGTGCGATGAGGGGTTCGACGGCGTCTCGCATCAGCGGCGTGATGATTATCCCGCTGCGCCAGATCGTTGATGAGCGGGGTGCGGTGCTGCACATGCTGCGTGCGGACTCGCCGCTTTTCCAGGGTTTCGGTGAGATTTATTTCTCGGAAGTCAACGCGGGCGTGATTAAGGCCTGGAAGCGTCATCGCTTGATGATCCAGCATTTTGCTGTACCGCATGGACGGATCAAGTTGGTGCTGTTCGACGACCGGACCGGATCCGACACGCGCGGGACGGTTGAAGTTCTCGAGATGGGTCGCCCGGACTGTTACGATCTCGTGCGATTACCGGCAGGATTGTGGTATGGCTTCCAAGGAATTTCTGATAGCGCATCGCTTCTCGCCAATTGTACCAATTTGCCGCATGATCCTGCGGAGTCGGAACGTCTGCCGGAAGATTCTCAAGAAATTCCTTATAACTGGCCATGAATCGGACACCAAACACCCAGCCGACGCCTGGTTTGGTCAGCGTCATCATGAATTGTCTCAACTGCGAAGAGTATGTGCGAGAAGCAATCGACTCCGTCTATGCACAAACCTATCAGAACTGGGAAATCATTTTTTGGGATAATGCTTCGACTGACAAAAGTAGCGCGATTGCCGAGCTCTACGATTCACGCCTAAAATATCGGCGAGGAAAAAAAACCATTCCACTTGGTGCGGCAAGAAATCTTGCGATCAAGGAGGCCAGCGGCGAATTTATTGCGTTTCTCGATTGTGACGATCTCTGGATGCCGGAAAAACTGGAGAAGCAGGTTCCGCTCTTTTCGGATCGGGATGTGGTACTCGTGTATTCGGACACGATTTTTTTCGATAATGCTGGCATGCGCAGACGTATATATGCCACTCGCCCGTACTATACGGGACACTGCTTTGCGTCGTTGCTCTCGGACTACTGTCTGTCAATGGAAACAGTCATTATTCGGCGGAAGGCGCTGGACGGTCTCGGTACTTGGTTTGACGAACGCTTCAATATGATCGAAGAGGCCGACCTGTTCAGGCGCCTGGCCTATAACGGCAAGCTGGAGATGATCAATGAGGCATTGGCAATGTGGCGTGTCCATTCGAACAGCTGGACTTCTCGGCAACCGATGGCGTTCGGAGAAGAGACTGAGATTATGCTGGAAAGTTATGTAGTCTTGTACCCTGATTTTGAGAAACAATACGCAAACGAAATCAGCGCATTGCGCCGTGGTATTACATTCAGCCAAGCGAAACTGTTGTGGCAGAAGGGAGAGGGGAGGAAAGCACGGAGAGCGTTGCGAGGACATGTGCTGTCGCCTCGGTGTGCCGCACTTTATGTGCTTACGCTCCTACCACGAGTGTTGGGGCAGAAACTGCTAGCGGTCGCCAACCGCGGCTGAACAACGGAAAGCTAAACAAAAATTGTGACGACGAGTGAAGAGAATGGCCCGCACGAGGAGGAAGGGGTGGCAGAGAATCACTGTAACCGGAACCCACGAACGACGAGTCCGACAGTAGATGCATAGAAAACAGCTGTTTTTGCCGGAAGCGGTACGGGCATTTATTGATCAGGTGTATCTTCCCCACCGGCCGAAGGTGTTATGGCGGTTTGAAGAGTTTATCGGACATGACAGAATTCACTACGTAAGTTACGCCCGAGATGCGCTTCGTGTTTTGCTAGGTGGCATTGGCGTGCGACACGGCGATCAAGTCCTGATCCCGGAGTTCATCTGCAGCGATATTATCGATGCCGTGCGAGGACTTGGCGGTGTCCCTGCCTATTATCCTGTGGACAAATCATTGCGTCCGATTGGACCGGTCGAATTATTTCCGTCGGCCAAAGCGATATTGGCTGTCAACTACTTCGGATTTCCGCAAGATTTATCACCATTTAGGCAGTACTGCCGGCTTCATGGCTCTCTGTTAATTGAGGACAATGCGCACGGACTGTTGAGTCGCGATACGGAAGGACGACCGCTCGGCACCCGGGGTGATGTAGGTCTGTTCAGTCTGCGCAAGACATTGCCGGTTCAAGATGGCGCGGCGCTGGTGGTCAACAACTCCGGTCTTTCGGAACGGATTGGATTTCCGGAAATGTCAGGTGCCCTGCCGGCGTCTCAGAGATGGAAAGCCAAGTGTTTGGCTCGCGCGCTGATGCCAGTCTTGGGTGTGCGCGGGGTGCGGTCCATCATTGCGGCAGGGAGGATTGTACGGGATATGCTGCCGACGGGAGATACCAAGAATCAAACAGGGGGTCGGGAAGTGAGTTGGCATGCGTTGTCCCCCTATGCCGATTTCAAGCGAGATCTGGGCCGTACGGATGTTGTCGAGGAGGCCCGTCGCCGGCGCGGACTTTATCATTGGCTACAGGAAGTTTTGCATGATGCACCGATTACTCCAGTGTTTGGGGAGCTAGATGCGTATACCGTTCCCTATGGTTATCCATTTCACGCGGAGCCGGAAGTCATTCCACAGATTCGCGGGTTGCTGGCGGGATTCGGACTTGATTGTTTCTCGTGGCCTGATTTGCCAGACAGTGTTCGCGCTGGAACACCTGATTGGTACTCCAACATTTGGTGCGTGCAATTCTTATGGTGACTTGGGAACCATACGCCGAGGCGGAAGGATCGCAGGGCTGGAATAGCCTGCTTTTGCAGGCAGACGACTATACAGTATTCCAGTCTTTTGAGTGGGGTGAGTACAAACGCGGGACTGGTTGGCAGCCGTTACGGTATGTGGGGTACAAGCATGGGGGTAAAGTTGCCGGTCTGGCGCAGGTGCTTGTCAAGCTGTTGCCGTTCGGCCTTGGCGTAGTGTGGGCGCCAGGCGGGCCGGTTCTTCGCTTTGAGGGTAGCAGTGACCCGCTCGGTCGGGATTTGTCCGTATTGATTGATGATCTGCATAAACAGTTTCCTCGTGCGTTGGTGCGTTTTGACAGTCACATGGCGCATGACGCGACTCTCACTTATGCATTCAACCAGTCGTGCAGACGACCGCTATTCAAGCTCAACAGCGGATATTCGATCCGCATGAACCTGGCAGCTCTCGGCGACGGTTTTGCGCGCCAGATGACTTCAAAGCATCGCTATTACGTAAAAAAGGGAGAGGGCGCTTCATTGCGCTGGGAAAGCGGGAGCTCAGGTCGGGACATTGGTGCCCTGGCGAGAATACACGGAAAAATGGTGACTGAAAAAAATATTCCGTCTATTGCGACGAGCGAAACCGACATTGTGAATCTGCGATGTGCTCTGGGCGAGCAGGGCATAACGATTCTAACCGGGTACCTGGATGAGGAACCGGTAACATCGTGTCTAACATTCGATTTCGGCAATAAGTCAATTTACATGGTCGCGGCGACAGAGGCAAAGGGAAGAGAGATCGGCGCCGCATATGCAATGGTTGCGCGACTGATTGCATTGCTTCAGCAAAAGGGCATCAGAGAGTTTGATTTTGGTGGCCTCGATCCTGCAAGACCCTCCGCAGAGGGAGTAAATCACTTCAAGCGCGGATTTGGCGGAAAGATTGTTGAATATCTTGGTGAATGGGAAGCTGCGCGTACCGACCTGGTGCGTTGGGGCACGAATCTCGCGATTTGGAAGCGCCGAGGTCGCGTATGAGTACCAGTTACGTGGCAGCGCGCGCGATAAGTCGCGTATTTGGTCTTCGTAGGCTGGTACTGCCACCGGCGAAAGGATTGCGCATCCTGATGTACCATGCCATTGGCTCCCCAGTCGATAGCGACCCGAAGCAATTGTACAGTCTTTCGGAATCGGCCTTCGAGGAACACTTGCGGGCGCTGTCAACGGAGCCCGATGTGCGGTTCGTGCAGATGGACAGCACGGAGGTTTTGGCGGACCCGACGGGTGCCCTAGCGGTAACTTTTGACGACGGTTATCGTGACAATTTGCTGGCTGCGGCACCTCTTCTGAAGTTGCATGGCATTCCGTTTTCGGTGTTTGTGATAACTCAAGCGGTGCGCAATGGAGAGCGGCAGTTCCTTTCAGCCAGTGATGTGCGTAGGCTGGCAGAAGAATATAACGCTGTCATCGGCAGTCATGGCGCCACTCATGCGCGTCTGGCCGAATGCAGCAATCGGCAACTCAAGGATGAGTTGGTTTCAAGCAAGAGTTATCTCGAGGACCTGCTTGGTAAGGAGATCGTGTCGCTGTCATATCCTCACGGTTCAGTAGACAGGCGCGTCCGGGATATGGCCGCAGAGTCCGGTTATCGCCTTGGCATGACGAGTTTTTTCGGTGTGAACAACGTGAAAGCTGATCCTATCCTGCTGGCGCGATTGCCAATTGTAAGTCCCGATAATGTGGCAGAATTGCGGGCGAAGGTGAACGGAGACTGGGATTGGTATCGTTGGCGGCAATTTCGTAAGCGTCGTGCCGCACGACGCTAACACATGAATATAAAGGCAATGTCATGCTGCAGGATTATTGCAACAATGGCTGTTGCGGCGCTTATTATCTTGATAGTGCTGATGGTCAATATCGGCCGCTGGCTTTCGGACGCCGACTCGCCAGAGATGGCTGACGCAATTGTGGTTTTGGCAGGAGCGCCTGAGCGGACAATGTATGCAGCAGATCTTTATCGGAAGCACTACTCCAGAGAGGTGTTGATAAGCAGACCGGCGAAGGAAGGTGAAACAAGCCTTCTTTTTCGAATCGGGATCAAGGAAGAAACGGAAGAGCATCTCGATCGCCGCATTTTGATCAGAATGGGCGTGCCCGCATCGCATATTAAGGATTTCGGAGAAGGCAGCTTGAGCACCGTTGATGAGGCGTACGCTCTGAAACGCGCCACTCACGGCATGTTGCATCGGGTCCTTATCGTGACTTCGCCCTATCACGTCCTGCGCGCGAAGCTAGTATTCAGGAGAGCGTTTCGAGGGACGGGAACTCGAATTGTTGTTGTCGCCACTCCATACGAAAAAAGTGTGGTGCATTGGTGGCGAAGCCAGCAAGGGGCGCGAAACGTAGTGTTGGAGATGGCAAAACTTGCGTTTTACATGATTGGTGGAAGATTCACGCATTCCACGAACCATCGTGCATCGATTGGGCAATGAAGCGATTGTTCGATACCGTAAAGACGGCTGTGGTTGCACCTGTGTCCAATAGTAGACGTGCTGACGTAAGCGTAGTTATTCCCGCCTACAATGCCGCGGCCACATTGGAACGAGCTCTTGAATCTGTCGCTGCACAAACTCTGCTGCCGGAAGAGGTGCTTATTGTCGATGATGCGAGTGCTGACGCTACTGCGGCAATTGCATCGTCCCTCGCGAGCCGGTTTCCGCAGTTATGCGCGCGGGTCATCCGTCTTGCACAGAATAAGGGCCCGGCAACTGCGCGCAATACCGGTTGGAATGAATCCAAAAGCGCGTTCATTGCGTTTCTGGACGCAGACGACGCCTGGCACCCACGCAAACTTGAGATTCAGTATACCTGGATGGTGACGCATCCAGGCGTAGGGCTGAGTGGCCACGCGTGCCCGGAATCACTGCCTGGCAATATGCCGATAATTGACGATGTTCGGCTACAAGTGCGACAGCTTAGTGCAGGCAGGCTCCTTTTATCAAATCAATTTTCCACGCCAACAGCGATGTTGCGCCGGACCTTGCCATACCGCTTCAAGGCAGATAAGCGGTTTACGGAGGATTACCTGCTTTGGTTGCAAATGGTGTTGGATGGGATACCAGCGGCGTATATGAGTCTCTCATTGGCGTTTATTTATAAGCCAGCATTTGGCGCGACGGGGCTGAGCAGTCAGCTATGGAAAATGGAAACGGGTGAACTGGCGACATATCGGCAGCTTGCAAGGGAGCGCCGGTTAAGTTTGGCGCTGGCAGGGTTACTCATGGTGTTTTCGTTCACAAAATTCCTTCGGCGTCAGCTTCTATGTTCGTTTCGTCCCGTCCTGGGGGAGTGATTGTCTGAAATGAACGTGCACAGAATCCTCGTAACTGGCGCGAACGGTTTTATCGGGCGCCGGTTATGCAGCGTATTGCAGGCGAGCGGTATAACCGCAAGAGCGGCCGTGCGGCAGAAATCTGACTCAGCGCCCGGGGAAGGCGATTTCGTGGCAGTTGGTGGTATCGATGAAAATACGGATTGGGATGCCGCCGTAGACGGTATCTCGAGCATTATCCATCTTGCGGGGCGCGCGCACGTGTTGCGCGATGATCAGTCGAATCCGCTTTCGGCCTATCGCCGAGTGAACGTTTCAGGAACAGTACGTCTGGCGCGTACAGCGGCAATGTCCGGAGTGAAGCGGCTGGTATTCGTAAGCAGCATTAAAGTAAACGGTGAGGCCACGGGCGAAATCCCCTTCACGGAATTAGATGTGCCGCATCCCGTCGATCCGTACGGGGTTTCGAAGCTGGAGGCTGAGGAGCAGCTGAAAATGATCGGCGACGAAACT
>JAKBDW010000377.1:0-6906 GCA_021834245.1 Pseudomonadota bacterium | reverse complement strand
GCATGGAAGTATTTCATACTGTGCGGTGTCGGCATCGCACAGGCGCTGTTTGGAACCGTGCTGATGTACTTTGCGGCCGAGCGCCGGCTCGGCGCGGAGCACAATGACGCCCTGCTGTGGAACGTGTTGCATGCCCATGCAAATCTGCTCGATCCGGCCGTGCTATCGATAGCATTCGTATTTCTGCTGGTCGGCTATGGCACCAAGGTTGGGTTGGTCCCGTTGCATAATTGGCTGCCGGATGCCCATTCCGAAGGCCCGACGCCAATGTCGGCGGTACTCTCGGGATTGCTTCTCAATGTCGCATTGTATGCGCTCGTGCGGGTAAAAATGCTGGTCGACGGCTCGCTGCAGTCACCGCTCGCCGGACATTTGATGATGGGATTTGGCCTGCTTTCGTTCCTGGTAGCGGCTCTTTTTCTGCATCATCAGCATGATATCAAACGCATGTACAGCTACTCGTCGATCGAGCACATGGGTCTGATGACTTTTGCATTTGGCGTCGGCGGACCGCTTGCAACGTTTGCCGCCCTGTTGCACATGACAGTGCACTCGCTCACCAAGTCCGCAATTTTCGTGACGGTTGGCCACGCTGCACAGATCGCCGGTACGCAACGCATCGAGCAGATTCGCGGATTGATGCAAAGCCAACCGGCGGTTGGCTGGGGGCTGCTCGTCGGTACTTTGGCGATCGTCGGTTTCCCGCCTTTTGGCGTATTCACGAGCGAGTTTCTGCTGCTTACCGCCACTATGAAATCCTGGCCGTGGCTTACGCTGCCACTCCTTCTGGGGCTCGCGGTGGCTTTTGCCGGCCTGTTTCGCCATCTGCAACCTATGGTCTACGGCGATCCGCCCATTGGTCAGGGGCGCATAAAAATAAATATGCTGCCGGTGATGGTGCATCTCGGACTGGTGCTTTGGCTTGGAATCTCGATACCGCTCTTTCTTTCCCACTGGTTTGAGCAGGCAACGCAGCTCATCTCCGGGAGTCTGCCGCTGTGATGCGCTTTGCATGGCTGGACGCGTTCCTCGGACGGCTCATCGCCGATGGCGTGGTAGTGCGCGAACCCCCGGTACCGGCGGAGCTAGCTCCCACCCGCATTATCAGTGTCGATGCTGAATACTGGGGCCAACTGGGACATGTGGCGCAACTCTGGGGCTGCCGCTGGGTCGCCGTCTGGGCAGAAGATCTGGACGAACACCTGCGCATTCAAGCATGTTTCGAAAAGGATAACGGCTACCTTCTGGCGTACACCGAAATCCGCCGGCTTACGCCAATACTGCCTTCACATGCACCTTATTTTTCGGCCGCCGATCGCGCGGAGCGCCGTCTTCAGGACCTGTATGGCATCGCTTTCAGCGATCATCCAGACCCGCGCCGCTGGGTCCGTCACCAGGCATGGAAGGACAGTGAATATCCGCTACGCAAGGACTTTCCGCTCGCCGGTCATCCGGCGAGCGAAACTCCGGCTGACCATGGCTACAAATTCCTCTTTGCCAACGGCAGTGGCGTGTGTGAAATTCCTGTCGGCCCGATACATGCGGGAATTATAGAGCCCGGGCACTTCCGCTTTCAGGTTGTTGGCGAAACGGTGCTGAACCTTGAGGAACGTCTGGGTTATGTTCACAAGGGCATCGAGAAGATCGCAGAGGGACGAGACGCTGACGGTCTAGCACGTCTTGCGGCGCGCGTATCCGGCGATTCCACCGTGGCTCATACCTGGGCTGCCTGCATGGCTATGGAAAATGCCGCCTCCGTCAAAACACCGCCACGCGCCCTAGCCATCCGTGCCGTGCTAGCCGAGCGCGAACGCATCGCCAACCACTTGGGCGACATCGGTGCAATTTGCAATGACGTAAGTTTCGCTTTCGGCTTCTACCAGTTCAGCCGACTGCGCGAAGTGTGGCAACGCACGAGCCAGGAGGTCTTTGGACATCGTTTGTTGATGGATCGTATCGTACCAGGGGGCGTTTCGGTCGACCTCACTCCGGCCGGCATCGCCTTGCAGCGCGAGCAAATCCGCTACCTGCGACGACAGGTCGATCGCCTTATGGATATTCTGAATACCAGCCCTACTGTGGAGGGCCGCCTGATCGGAACCGGGGTCCTCAGCGCGGAGCTTGCCGGCATGTACGGCGCGCTGGGCTATGTCGGGCGTGCAAGCGGCATAAACCGGGATGCCAGGCGCGACACGCCGTATGCCCCGTATGACCGGCTTTCCGTCATCGCCCCGGTGTACCACGAAGGCGATGTCGCCGCGCGCATGCGCGTTCGCGCCGACGAGATCCGCGTTTCGCTTGGACTTTTGAAACAACTCTTCGAGACACTTCCGGCAGGAGAAATCCGCACACCCTGGACCGCCCCAAAAGATGCAAAGCAGGGACTTGCTTTGGTCGAGGGCTGGCGCGGTGAAACACTGGCCTACGTTCGCTTTAATGATGAAGGCCGCATCGCGCGCTATTTCCCGCGCGATCCCAGTTCCATCAATTGGCCAACTCTGGAACATCTGATACACGAAAACATCGTGCCGGATTTTCCGGTGTGCAACAAATCCGTTAACGGATCTTATTCCGGCAACGATCTATGAAAAGGAATGCAACAGCTCTGATGCCCAATGTGAGACCGACGGTGACTGCAAATGCTTAGAGTCCTTGGCAAAATCCAACGCATCGGCATTCTTACTGAACGCCTGACACCTTGCACCGAGCCGGCACTTGCAGAAATTGGAGATCGCCTGCGCACCGAAGTTGCCAAGCGCTTTCGTCGCAGCCTGGCCATCCGGCATGTCGATGCGGGATCCTGTAACGGCTGTGAACTGGAAATTCACGCACTCGACAATCCGTACTACAGCATAGAGCGGTTCGGCGTGCACTTCGTCGCCAGCCCGCGTCATGCCGACATGCTTCTTGTCACCGGACCGGTATCGCGTCACATGGAAGAAGCGCTGCGCCGCGTCTACGCGGCAACATCGGACCCGAAGATTGTCATTGCCGTGGGCGATTGCGGTGCCTGCGGCGGAGAATTCGGCACCAATTATGCATCGGCCGGGCCGGTTTCGAGTGTCATTCCGGTAGATGCAGTGATTGCGGGATGTCCGCCTTCGCCGGTCACCCTCCTGCACGGGATACTGGAATCAATCGGCGCACACCAGCCCGGTCGCGCGCCTAGGCAGTCCCGATCAGGCGCCTGATGCCACGGCCGACGGAGTGAACGTCGCCGGCCCTTCGATCGGCGCCTCTTCTTTCTTCTCCTCGCCGTGCACGCTCAACTCAAGTTTCGGCTTGGCCTCCTTCTCCTGTGTACGTTTGCTGTTGAGCTTGATATTGAGGCGCAGCTCACTCACCGAATCAGCATTACGCAACGCATCTTCGTAACCGATTTCGCCGGCCTCATACAGGCTAAACAGCGCCTGATCGAAAGTCTGCATTCCAAGCTCGCCCGATTTCGCCATGATTTCCTTGAGCGCGTGCACTTCGCCCTTGAATATCAAATCTGACACGAAGGGCGAATTCAGCAGAATCTCGATGGCCGCCCGGCGGCCCTTCCCGTCTGCACGAGGAATCAGACGTTGCGAGACCACCGCCTTGAGATTTAGCGACAGGTCCATAAGCAGCTGTGCGCGACGCTCTTCCGGAAAGAAGTTGATGATGCGGTCGAGCGCCTGGTTGGCACTGTTGGCATGCAATGTGGCCATGCACAGATGACCGGTTTCGGCAAACGCGATTGCATACTCCATGGTGTCGCGATCGCGAATCTCGCCGATCAGGATCACGTCCGGTGCCTGTCTCAGTGTGTTCTTGAGTGCCGCGAACCAGTTGTTCGTGTCAACCCCGACTTCGCGATGCGTGATAAGACAGTTCTTGTTCTTGTGTACGTATTCCACCGGATCTTCGATGGTAATGATGTGTCCGTGACTGCTCTCGTTACGGTGATCAATCATTGCTGCAAGCGACGTAGACTTGCCAGATCCAGTGCCACCGACCAGGATGACCAGTCCGCGTTTCGTTAACGCAACTTCTTTAAGTACCGGCGGCAGCTGTAAGGAATCGAATTTAGGAATTTCCGTGGTAATGGTGCGCAGCACCATGCCGATATGCCCCTGCTGAACGAAGATATTCACACGGAATCGACCGATCCCCTGCGGACTGATGGCGAAATTGCTTTCCTTCTCCGTTTCGAACTCTGCTTTCTGGCGCTCGTTCATCGCCGCGTAAGCCAGTGCCTTGGTGTGCACCGGTCCCAACCGTTGCTGGGTAATCGGCGTCATCTTTCCGTCGATCTTCACGGACGGAGGAAAATCGTTTGAAATGAACAAATCCGATGCTTTTCTCGACAGCATGGTTTTGAGAAGAGAATTCAAATAAGTCGTAGCTTGCTCTTGATTCATGCGGCAAAACTCCCCACTGCTAAAGTCAGGCAACGCACATCCCGGCGCGGCAGGCCGAAGTGCCGCACTGAGGTACCGACAGCCTATTGTTCAAAACGGCATCCGTTAGACCTGACCGGCACTATTCTTGTCGGACGCATGATGGCAAACCCTGCCATTCTGCGTCACCGGCCAAACCTTGACTGCAATTTCGCGGTGCATCCCGCATCCACCACACCGTCCCCTTCGGGCGGTCTGTTGAGTATAGACCATGGCTACGCGCGTTCCGGGCCACTCAGCATCCTGTCGACATTCGTTCATTTCTTAACATCCCGCTTTTCCAGGCAGCCGCAGACAGCGCCCGTCAGTCGGCTCGCAGCCTCTTCCGCCTGACCGCCGTTCATGGCAAACGCGAAAATAAGGCGTCGCGGCTTACGCCTGCGCAATGGGAACCGCACATTTGAAATAGGCAAGTCTTGTGCCAGGTCCGCCGCCGGCGGCAGATTTCGGCCGCCTTCGTTGCTATGCTTGCCTGCCGTCAGGCGCTAATTGGCGTTCAGGCCGGGCGGCTGACGCCCGTCAGACACCGGACCCCTGCGAGTGCATGACTGAAAATGTGCATCTTCGCGCCTTGGCGGATCTCGCGAGCCGAGTGGTCGACGACAAGCTTTCCCTTACCGGCCAATTACATGCCGACTGCCTGGCCAACAACCTGCGGCCGGACAGAGACACCCCAAACCCCACCGCCATCATTGAGCCCGGCCGACCCGACCGCCCGCTGCTTGTGCCGCCGACCGCCGTCGAGCATCGCCACCTGCAGAGTCCCAGCGGCCACGCCGCGCTTATCCGCTCTCTCGCCCATATCGAATTCAATGCGATCAATCTTGCACTCCACGCCGCATATCGCTTGCGCGGTCTGCCCGCGCACTTTTTAGCCGACCGGATCTGCGTCGCTGCAGAAGAAGCGCGACATTTTTGTCTTTTGCCCGAACATCTTGGGGAATTGGGATTTGGCTATGGCGACTTCAGTGCGCACAACGGCCTCTGGGAAATGGCCGTCAAGACAGCCCATGACCTGCTGGTGCGCATGGCGCTAGTACCGCGCGTGCTTGAAGCACGCGGTCTGGACGCAAGTCGCGCACTCATGCGCCGCCTGACCGCCTGCGGCGGCACTCGGGCCGGGGAAATTCTCGCTGAAATCTTGCATGACGAAATCAGTCACGTCCGCATCGGTAACAATTGGTACGACGGCGCAAAACAGGTACACCTCTTCGGCGAAGAAATACCGGTACGTGCACGCGTCCACACCATTAACGGCTTTTCCGCACACGCCGATCAGGCTGAGCTGCTGGCCTGGCATCAAAACACCCGCGCTGGCCGCACTTTTCTGGTGCATGGCGAAGAAAAGGCCATGCAGGCCTTCGCAGCAAAACTTCAGGGAACCACAGTTGCGATGCCGAAACTGCATGACGCTTTCGAGATCTAAGAGGCGCTCCGCCAACCACTAATCCCAAGCATCACGATCAAAATCCCTGATCACCGGCAGGCCGTCACCTCGACGCCACGCATTCGAACGGGGCAATTTCGCAACACCTGCGCAACAAATCGTCTGCTATCGAGAAAGTATGTTCTTCCCCCAAATTTCTTCCAAATACCGCCACGCGATATCTGTCTGATTTCACCTGCCCGTAACCGGGCTATTCCCGCCCCTTGAATTTCGATCAGCCTCATCCGAAATCATGTTGTTATCTAGCGCCAGTTGCTGTCGACAAGCCGATAGCCGACGCCGGTCTCGGTAATCAAGTACTTGGGCTGACTCGGGTCCGATTCAAGTTTCTGACGCAGATGCGCCATGTAGGTCCGCAAATAATGACTGTCTTCCACATGCGACGGACCCCAGACTTCTTTGAGCAACTGGCGATGAGTGAGCACTTTCCCCGCATTGCGGATCAGCACGGTGAGCAGGCGATACTCGTTGGCAGTAAGATGAATCTGCTGATCCGCACGATAAATCTGGCGATTCACTAGATCGACTCGGACATTGCCAAAACGAAATTCACCGAGTGGCTGTCCGTCGTCACCCGAAGCTGCGCGGCGACGCAACGCAACACGCACCCGCGCCATCAACTCCCCCACGCCGAATGGTTTTGTCAAATAGTCATCGGCTCCGGCATCCAGTGCGTCGATCTTGTCCTCTTCCCGAACGCGCGCCGAAAGCACAATGACAGGAACATCGCTCCAACCTCGCAAATCTCGGATAACGTCAACGCCGTCCCTGTCGGGCAAGCCGAGATCAAGAATAACCAGATCCGGTTTGCGCGTTGCCGCCTCAGTGAGGCCTTGTTTCCCTGTCTCTGCTTCGTATACAGCAAATTTTTCCCCTTCGAGCGCAGTGCGGAGAAATCGCCGGATCTGCCTTTCGTCCTCCACAATGACTGCGACAGGATGATTTGTGATCATGGTCAGTGAATCGTCACGACGACACTTTCTGCAACAGGATCTTCTGGCTCGCGCACCGGGGGCGGTTCAAGCAAAGGCA
>JAKBDW010000474.1:0-6926 GCA_021834245.1 Pseudomonadota bacterium | reverse complement strand
CGATCTGGACCACCTCGTCCAGACCCTGCTGACGCACCACCTCGCGGAAAACCCCCTCGGCCGTCGGCGAGCGGCAGATGTTTCCCAGACAGACGAACAATACTTTTACCATTCTGACTTGCCTCTGGTGTACTCGGTCCTGTAGCAGGCCATAGCCCGCCTGTATCCCCTATTCCACCTATGCTTCACGACTATGACCCAGGATGGCGCGCACGCGTTCCAGATCTGCAGGTGTATCAACACCACCCATCGGTGCTTCCTTGGCCTGGCATACAGCGATGCGTTCGCCGTTCCACAGCACGCGCAGCTGCTCCAGCGCCTCGATGCGTTCGAGCGAACAGGGTGGCCATGCGCTATAGCGACAAACGAATTCGGCGCGATAGGCATAGATGCCGATGTGGCCATGGGCGTTTACTTCGAAGTCGCCGCCGTGCGCCATGGCATCGCGCGCCCAGGGAATCGGCGCCCTGCTGAAGTAAAGCGCAAACCCGTGACAATCGGTGACGACTTTCACCAGGTTTGGATCCATCAGGGCGCGGCGGTCACGAATGGCGTGACTGGCCGTCGCCATCACTGCCTGCGGATGCGAATTGAGTGTGTACGCCACCTGATTGATCAAATCCGGTGGCATCAGCGGTTCATCGCCCTGCAGGTTCACCACGATTTCCTGCGCCCCGATGGCCAGCGCCGCAATCACCTCGGCAATGCGGTCGGTACCTGACTGATGGTGGCTACCGGTCATGCACACTTCGCCGCCGAATGCGTGTACCGCATCGGCGATGCGCTCATCGTCGGTGGCGACGATGACGCGATCCGCCTTGCTCGCCCGAGCGCGCGCGTAGACGTGTTCGATCATCGGTTTGCCGCCAATATCGACCAGCGCCTTACCGGGCAGGCGGGTGGAAGCGTAGCGTGCAGGAATGACAATGATCATGCCGGGTCGTCCATGCGGCCGTTGTCAGATAGCCTCATCTTCCGCAATCTGGCGTGCCTCGTCCTCGAGCATGACCGGAATGTCATCACGAATCGGATAAGCCAGCCGGTCGGCTTTGCAGACGAGTTCCGCCTTGGATTTGTCGTATGTCAGCGGCCCCTTGCATACGGGGCAAACCAGGATATCGAGTAGTTTTTTATCCACCGCGTTTTGCCTCCAACAGTTTCAGAATCAGCTTATCAAACCCGGGATCGGGACTGGCTTCGATGGCCAGATACCAGTGGTTCGCCCGGGCGAATCCGGTACATTTTACCGCATCTTTCTCCGTCATGATGAGCGGCGTGCCGTCATCGAATGCCAGATCCTCGCTGCGAAAGGCATGGTGGTCGGGAAATGCATGTTCGTGGACCTCCAAACCCAGATCGCGCAGCTGCGCAAAAAAACCTGCCGAATTGCCGATTCCGGCCAGCGCCTGCACGTTCTGTCCAACAAAATCGCTCACTTCGCGCGCCTCGCCGCTCACGAGGTTGCGCAAGGCGAGCGCACGAAATGTCATGCCTATTTCGCCTGGTCGTGGTGTGCCGCGCGTGACGCGCGCATCCACGCGCTTAAGACGCGACACTGATTCACGCAATGGACCGGCCGGCAGGCACAGGCCGTTGCCGAAACGGCGTACTCCGTCTATCACCACGATCTCAATGTCGCGCGCCAGCCGCCGGTGCTGCAATCCGTCATCGCTGATGATGACGTTGCAGTCATGTGCTGAAAGCAGGGCCCGCCCGGCTGCAACCCGGTCGGGACTGACGACCACCGGACAGCCGGCCCGACGTGCCAACAACAGCGGTTCGTCTCCGGCGTCTTCGGGCGTCGACGCAGTTGTGACCTCGCGCGGTTGGTCTGACCGGCGGGCGCGATAGCCGCGCGATACGATGCCGGGACGGTATCCGGCGCGCTGCAGCACGTGTGCCAGCCAAAGCACGAGCGGTGTCTTGCCGGTGCCGCCGACAGTGATGTTGCCCACCACGATCACCGGGACGGAAAGGCGTACGCTGGCCAGCAGTTTGCGGTCGTAGAGGCAGTTGCGTACGCCAACTACCAGACAGTAGAGCCAGCTCAGAGGCCAGAGCAGCCAAATGCCCAGCGAACGGCCCTGCCAGCGCTTTTCAAGAGAATTCATAGCGCAACTCTACCAGTCATAAACGCGCTGAAGCAGTTCACGATTGACGTCGCTCGCGCGGCGCCGTTCACCCCAGAATGCCCGGCGCAGCTGATCGGCACGCGTGCGTGCAGCGATGGGGTCATCCTGCAGGGTGCGCCAGAAGCGTTCGAGCTCATCAAATGCGTGCACACCGGCAAAAAGCGCCTGTGCCTGTGCAGCCGGCATGCTATTAAAGCGCGCGACCGCTGCGGCCAGATCGGCAACACTCATGGGGCAACCACCGGCCATTGCCTGCCAGAATGGCGAGCCACGAGCATGCATTACGTGTACGGCGTCGCTTGCGGCGGCGATTGCCGGTAACCAGCGGTTATCGTCGGCGAGCAAAATGCTGCCCGCAGATAGCGCGCTGCGCGACCAGCTACTGACCCGCAGCCATTGGCGTGGCATGTCGCGGGCGTCATCTGCCGGACTTACAATCAGTATGCTATCGCGCCGCAGAGGTGACGCGGCCCACCATGCGGCAAGCGCTGCTGTATCATGCGCGCGAACTCCAAGCAGCCACCAAAGCGACAGGCTGGCCGCGCCCGTCAGCAGCCCACGGAAATTGGGATCGACCTGAGCCTCGACGAGCAAAGTCGCCAGATCCGCTGCCGGTGCCACGTAGTCGGCGCGGGCGCATTGCCGCCAGGATTGCGCCTGCATGTTGTCCGCCGGATATGCCGCCTCGAAGTGACCGGTCGTCGCCGCCGGGGTATGCAGGGCTATACAGCGTGTTGACGTCTCGGCCAGGGCAGCGCACAGGTTCGCTGCAGGCCGGCGCCCGGCGATGATGACGCCAAAGGGTGACAAGGCGCGTAAAGTGCGGCGCACGACACGCGGCGTATCGCATGGGCCATACCCGAAACCGGTGTTCGCCAGACCGGCAAGGTCACGTTCGAGAAGCGGGCGGTATTCGTGTTCGAAGGTCAGCACCAGGCGCAGGTCGAGGCGCGACTCGCGCAGCGCACGCAACGCTCCAAGCGCCAGGCGTATGCTATCCTCATCGCCGCCCGCCTCCACCCAGACGAGTCTGCCGGTACCCAGCGGGGGGCGCAGAAAACCGCGACGCGCATTGGCGCGCGCATGCCGGCCCTGAAGCCGGTCGCGCAGTCCCTGCCACCACACCCATAGCGAATTGCTACCGTAGGCGCGGTCAGTGACGTAGCTCATTAAATTGCATGCGATGCAGCCTGGCGTAAATGCCGTTGGCGGCCAGCAGTTCGCGGTGATTGCCGGTCTCTGCGACACGCCCGCCATCGAGCACGATGATGCGATCAGCGTTTTCGATGGTCGACAGCCGGTGTGCAATGATCAGCGTGGTGCGGTTTTGCATTAGCGTTTGCATGGCATCCTGCACCAGTCGCTCTGACTCGGTGTCGAGAGCCGACGTGGCTTCATCCAATATGAGGATCGGCGAGTTGCGGTACAGGGCGCGCGCGATGGCGATGCGCTGGCGCTGTCCGCCGGAAAGACGCGCGCCGCGTTCGCCCACGATGGTATCGAGCCCTTCCGGCATGCGTTGCGTGAATTCGAGCACATGGGCGGCACGCGCCGCGTCCAGGACGCGACTATCGTCGATCGCGGCCTCTGCGCCGTACGCGATGTTGAAGCGGATACTGTCGTCAAAGAGCACTGTTTCCTGGCTCACGAGTGCGATGTGCCGGCGCAGATTATTCAATTTGAGCTCTGCAATATTGACACCGTCGAGCAGGATCTCCCCGGACTCGGGGCTGTAAAAACGCGGCAGTAAATTGGCAGCGGTCGTCTTGCCGCTGCCGGAAGCACCGACCAGCGCCAGGCGCGTTCCCGGCTCGATGCGCAGGGATACATCCTGCAGTACCGTCGCGCTAGACGTTGGGTAGCGGAAAACGACGTGGCGGTATTCGATCTCGCCGCGCACCGTATCCAGCGAGCGCTGGCCGGGATCGGGTTCCGGTGGCTCGTCCATCATGGCAAAGACACTGGTGGCGCCCGCCACGCCAGTCTGCACCACTTCATTGACCTGAGTGAGGCGCTTCAGCGGCGGCATCAGCAGCATCATGGCGGTGATATAGGACACGAACTCACCTGCGTCCATCTTTCCTGCAGCCGACTGCAGCATGGCGGCATAGATCGCAATGGCAATGCCAATCGCCGACAGGAACTCGATCACCGGCACGTTGAGCGCCGACGTCGTCGCCTTCTTCACGACGTGGTGCTGGTTTTTGCGGTTGACCTTCTGGAACTCCCCGATCTCTGCATCCTGCGCGCAAAAGGTCTTGATCACGCGTTGGCCGTCGACAGCCTCCTGCACCACATGGGTAATGTCGCCCATGGACTCTTGAATCAGGTGGCTCGATTGACGGAAGCGGCGACTGATGCGATTTACGGCGAAGGAAATGACAGGCGCCACCAGTATCATGACGAATGTGAGCTGCCAGCTATACCCGATCATCAGACCGAGCAGACCGAGCAGAGTCAAACTGTCTTTGATGACCGAGTATACCGCCTTGGTCGCCGCCGCCATGATCTGCTCAACATCATAGATGACCTTGGAGATGAGAATTCCGGAGGAGTTGGTGTCGAAGAAACGGCTCGGCAGGTGCACCAATCGGGAAAACATGTCCTGGCGCAGATGAAAAATCACCTGGCGGCCGATCCATGTCGTACTGTAGTTCGCAATAAACGCAAACAGTCCGCGTGCGATGAAAATTGCGACCAGGTAAAGCGGAAAGAAACGCGCGTTCGCCAGGTCGTGTTTTACAAAGGCGACATTGATGAGCGGTTTCATCAGCCAGGCAAAGACTGGCTCGCTAGCGGACGTGACCACCATGCCGAGCGTAGCGATGGCGATTGGCAGGCGGTACGGCGCGACATAGCGCAGCAGCCTGCGATAAACACGCGCGCCGGACTCGGTGACGTGCAGCGCGGTCACGGTCCCGTGCCGCCGTCAGAGGCCTTCTGGGTGGCGAAAGTCAGGTGATAGAAACCAAGCTGGCGTGCGACGTCCATGACTTCGACCACGGCGCCATTGGGAGTGCGGCGATCGGCCTCGATGATCACGACCGGATTCTTTTGTCCAGCCGCTGCCGCGGCCATGGCCTCGCGCAAGATATCGGGAGCGGTGTTAATGAGCTGTTTACCGCCGACGAAGTAGTTGCCGTCGGCGTCGACTGTGATTCGCAGCGTCGGGTTGACTGGTTTTGACTCGGAGTGCGCGCTTGGTAGTTGTACGCGCAACTGCGCCTCGTGCGAAAAGCTTGTCGTCACGAGGAGGAAAATGAGCGTCATGAGGAGCACGTCGATCAACGGAATGAGGTTGATCTCGGGCTCTTCGGTGCGCTTGGGGCGGAATCGCATGGTTGCGTGCTCTCGCGGGTCAGGCGCTTTCGCGCGATCCCTGGATGATCTCGACGAGCTTGAGTGCCTCCTGCTCCATGTCGAGCAGCAGCGCATCCACGCGCGCGCGGAAATAGCGGTAGAACATCAGGCTCGGTATGGCCACGGTGAGCCCCGAGGCGGTGGCGACCAGCGCTTGCGAGATGCCTGAGGCGACAATCGAGGGATCGCCCAGGCCGTGACTGCCGATACCGGCGAACATTTCGATCATGCCAAGCACGGTGCCGAGCAGTCCAAGAAACGGCGCGATGGCGGCTATGGTGCCTAGCGGGTTGAGATAGCGTTCGAGTTCCGGCACGACATGGCGCCCGGCGTCCTCGATCGCTTGCTTGACCACGTCCATGGCATGCTGGCGGTTAACGAGACCTGCGGCCAGAATGCGTCCCAGGGGGGAGCTGTCGCGCAGCAGTTCCAGACGCTGCTTGTCCAGTTCCTTGCGGTCGAGCCACTGTTCCACCTGGGGAAGCAGTGCTGCGGGAGCAATGTATTTTTTCTGCAACGACCACAGACGCTCACCGATGATCGCCAAGGCGGCGATCGAGCAAAGAATAATCGGCGCCATCACCCAGCCGCCGGATCTGACCAGTTCGAACACGCGGATTTTCCTGAAAGGTTGACCTAAAAGAAGTGTATGTAATTTATCAGACACACGCCCGGGCGGAAAGCATGGCGCTTGGACTTGTTGGCGCAGGCGGTCGTCGGGGCCGTCACCAGCGGGAAAAGCCGTCAGCGTCGCGTTTCCGGCCCGGAGGCCGAGACTGCCTTGCGACCCGTGTCAGGTTATGGCTCATCGTGCACCGGCCCGCCGGGTAGATCAATTCTCCTTGAAGGCCCCGTCCTCAATAGTTAACACCCGCCCCATGCGGGCCGCCAGCCCCGGATCGTGCGTAGCGATGACAAAACTCGTCCCCTGGGCCCGGTGAAGTTCCAGCATGAGCTCATAGACCGCTTCGGCAGTCTTGCGGTCGAGATTGCCGGTCGGTTCATCGGCCAGTACGCACAGCGGTTCGGTGACCAGCGCGCGTGCTACGGCAACTCGCTGACGCTCGCCACCGGAGAGTTCACTTGGCTTGTGCTCGAGGCGCCGCGCCAGCCCGACCTTGGCCAGCATGGCCTGTGCCCGCTCAAACGCATCGGCCGTGGGTCCGCGACGGATAAAGAGCGGCATGGCAACGTTTTCCAAAGCGGTGAATTCCGGCAACAGGTGATGGAACTGGTAGACGAAACCGAGCGCACGGTTGCGCAGCAACCCCCTCTCCCGGTCGCTCAATTTGCTGAGATCCTGGCCGGCAAGCTGCACCGTGCCTGCACTTGGTGTATCGAGGCCGCCGAGCAGGTGCAGCAAGGTGCTCTTACCGGCGCCGGAGGCGCCGATGATGGCGATCTGTTCGCCGCGCACGAGGCGGAAGTCGAGGT
>JAKBDW010000443.1:0-6957 GCA_021834245.1 Pseudomonadota bacterium | reverse complement strand
ATCACTATGCGCCATCTTTTCGATACCGAGCACGTTCACCGGACAACCGAAATCGGCAGCACTGGAATACTTGCTGCCCCGAAAAACAGTCACGTGTGGTTCGAACCGTTGACGGTCCAAGCCATGGATCAGCTTAAGGATCTGTTGCTCGGTTCCCCCGTAAGGATGCGCATAGTGATCCATAAGATAGGCAATTTTAACCGGCATTTCTGCCATCATCCGGTCCTCGGGTTCCATATCACCTTCTTTTCGCCGCGCAGAAACTTTCCAAACGCATGTCCCGAAGCCGTATTAACCAGGGCAAAATAATAGGCAAATGCACTCAACGCATTGCCGCCGCCGTTTCGCGCTAGCGCCCTCCCCCAGAGAGCAAATGCGCACAACAGGCAAAATCCGAGGAACGTCAGTTGGTAAACCAAACCCCGCCCCTTCCATAATAGAAAGATATTGGCCAAAGGGATGACCAGCAGCGGAACAAAGGCCATGTAGCGCAGCGCCTTGTGGGATAAAATCTGCCAGGAATAGATGCCGTATTTCAGCGGATTGAACAGACTACGCATGTCGTAAAGCGCCCAGAACGCGCGCAACGCCACACGCACGCGCATCCGGTACTCGTCCTTTCCCTCAGCCAAAGCTTCTTCTTTAAGCAATGCAGCAGGTTCATACACGACACGGTATCCGCGCTTGGCAACGCTCAGCGGTAAGACAAAATCGGGCAGCTGATCCGCTCTCATATCTCGGTACAGATTTTTGCGCACTGCGTCGACCCCTCCGTCGACGCCGACGACCGATCCAAGATTGGTTTCGAGCGCGCGCAGGTAGTTCTCGTATCTCATAAAGGCACTACAACCATCTCCTACAATTGAGCCGTCCGCTGCCGCGTAGACCATCTTCCCGGTTACATACCCAACCTCTGGATCACAAAAATTGCGCATGAGCGCGCGAAGAGCGCCGGCTTCATATATTGAATTCGCATCCGAGAAAACAATGATCTCCCCGGTCGCCTCGCGAATTGCCATGTTGAGTGCACTGGTCTTGCCGCCTCTGGGGGACTGCCGAAGCAGCCTGACCACGCCCTGTGTTTCGTCCACAAAGCGATTGACGATGGCATCCGTTTGGTCCGACGACTCGTCCGAAACAACGATGATTTGGAGGTGATCCCGCGGATAGTCCAGGCCGAGCTTGTTCTCGATCGTCGATCCAATGTATTTCTCTTCGTTGTAGGCCGCGATAATGATCGTGACGGGCGGCGTGAAGTCATCTTTGTGCACAGGCCGACGGTGCAAGTGCGCGAGCACCCACGCACAGGCCGGATATCCGGCATAGACATAGACGACGAGCGCGACCGCGCTCCAGAATGCGACTTCAATCATTAATTTCTCCGCATCAACGCCGCATGGTCTTACGGCGTAGTCCGAAAGCGCCGAGGAAACACACTACAAACCGGTTGTTAAAAGATCAATTTGCGCGTCTGCGCCAGGAATGGCAAATCGCAACCTAAGGACACGCTGCAATGCCGTGGAGCAACCTGCTCAAATGCAGACCATCTGACAAGGTTGGCGAAAACTGCGAAAATGCCAACTGATTTGAGCCAGAATGCCCTTCTCTTGTGGGTAACAGAAAAATGCTGGGCGCACAAAATTGGACCATCGCCGCACCGATTTTTTGGTCCGGCAAAAACCCCGCGCGCGATCTGACCCCTTCTGCAAGCACGCTACCGCCCTGCAAAGACTCGCTTCGCATAGGATCACTGCGATTGTCAGGGACCATTCTGGCCTGAAAAAAATGACCCAAGCCGACTCGATCCCGCAACCTTCGGAGGGGAATACAAATTGACTCGCGTCGTCAGCAGGGACGATGCGGGCTTTTTCAGCTTTTTCCGCAGGCAGGGCACCCCTTTTCTGCCAGGCCGCGGTAATTATTGAAATAGTTCTAGGTTAAAATTATACCATTCCCAGAGTCGCCGCGCGAAAAATAGGGCTATCCAGGCGGTACCACGTCCCGCCAGGCATCAAGGTGGCGCGACTTTCTCAGTCCGCAATCCACTCTTCGATTAGAGGTCAAATTAACGACGGTTGGCATAGCCTTGTCGGGTTTTCATCGATTTACAGCAAAATTTGATGCGTCCGGCGTCATGAAAGTTGGCTGCCCATTAATCCTGATTTGGAACCAGCCACCTTCTGCTTTAAAAATGAAGTCTCATTTGCAACGACCTTTCCGCCAAATCCTGAGGCAATTGGCATCTGCACGGGTTGTCGTGGCCGGAATTCGGAAAACGAGTTTCTGATTTTACTGATATCCGGGCAACTTCGCGGGCAGGTCTCCCTGATAACGACCGGCTTTTCGCCAGGCTGGTTGACCCGGTCGTATGCCGGCCAATGGCGCGGGCGTCCAGTGCCTAAACTTGATGAAACTTGCGGATGCCGTCATAGCAAAAGAATAAACCGCTAAACATGCTCAATTCCAACAGCTTGTTTTGAATATCGTAGCTACTTTGTTAGCTTTCTCTTCGTCAATGCAGTTGGGTGCGGCATGCGCCCAAAGTCGGCCCTAGACAAGATAGGGCTGATAGGCGCAACATGAATACCAGCAACATTATTCATAGAGCGCGATAAGGAATAGTTGTCCCGAAACGCGCCAAACCTCAAGAACGAAAAGACCAAAAGACCAGAAACTAAGGTCACATGAACACCTGCCCATACGAATGGGGGGTCAACGAGAGGGGTGGATGATGAAATTCAATTCTCAATGGGCGGCCGCGCTTCTTTCCGTTGCGGCGTGGGCTGCTGTGCCAAGTGCGGGTGCAGCACTTATCAACCGTGGCGACGGAATGATCTATGACACCGCCCTCAATGTCACATGGCTGTCCAATGCCGACCTAGCGGCGACGGACTCGTTCGGAGTCCTGGGCATTGCTTCCGGTGGGCAAATGACTTGGAGCACTGCTCAAGACTGGATTACGGCCATGAATGCCAGTGGGTACCTCGGATACAGCAATTGGCGCCAACCTACTACCCAACAGCCAGACTCAAGCTGCTCGGTCCAGTCAGGAGGCAACTCCTACGGTTCGAACTGCACGGGAAGCGAGATGGGAGAGTTGTTTTACAACGAACTGGGTGGAACGGCCGGGGCGAATATTACCGTCACGCACAATTCGAATCTCGGGCTTTTCCAGAACGTAAAGGATGATGTTTACTGGTCCGGGACAGAATACGCGCCGGGAACCTCCGCCTGGCAATTCAATTTTGCCAACGGCAATCAGTTCATAAACCAAGAATCCACGACTGGTTTCGGGTGGGCAGTCCGTTCCGGCGACGTTGCGGTAGTCCCGATACCGCAGGCCGAGTGGCTATTTGCAAGCGGCCTGCTTTGTTTGATGGCGGTAAGCCGTCGCAAAAAGGCATAATTGCCAGCAGGCAAAGCGCACAGCATTAACGTTATAGCCAGGCACTCGGGCGACAGCCCGACGGAAAGCTCGGGATCCGACTGTTTGGCGTATCCCAATTCCTTTACATGCTGCTATCTCGACGGACGCAGCAGTGTTGCCAAATAGCATGGAATCTACTCACACAGAAATTCCATGGAAAATTCTACTTGGTTGGCCGAAAGCGGCAGTCTTTGTTGCAGGCAGCATCTCGCCACAGCTAGCCGCCGCTTTCGGGACCCCTTAAATCCGTGCAACCCTCCTTGGCGAATTAGTCACATCGGCAGCAGTGCAATAGTAATCGCTGTCGCCGCCGAGTTCTTGGAGTAAATCGTTGCCACTGTGCCATATGGACAGCCTGCTGCCTCCTCTCGTTGCTTGTGCGGCCATGTCCGGGCCACGAGCCGCCCTCCGGCTGGATCAGAAATCATCAGAGGTCAATTTACACGCAATATGCTGATCGCTTACTGATTGCGCGCATGTCTATCTGCGATTATATTGAGGTCACCAAAAGCGATTGTCGCCGACTCTCGCCTTCTCGCATGGAACGCAAGAAGACACTGCCAATAATAAGTCGATCTTGGCGGAACAAATCCGACATCTGGGCGCCGCAGTGAATCCCCATTTACGCCTGCGTCACTGCTGTCGGTTCGCAAGCCACCGATCTGGCACACACCATCGGTATGGATAGATGAAAAGAACAAGTCAAACGCATGATTGTCAAATTGTTCTCGACCATGAAAAATGACATTGCCATGGAAGCACAACCCGAATCCGCTCAAAAATCACGCAGCATTAAAAGGCTTATTTCAGCGCTTGTTCTGGTTCCACCAGCCGTCTTTATCTGCTACGAGGGGCTTTCGTTCGTACAGGACAGCCTGTTCGGCGATGAATTGATCCTGGCACTGAAAGCTCAGTCCCGGCGTCGCCTGTGGGATCTGTTTTGGGCCGACTGGGCGCATGCACTGCCCGCACTCTATTTGGCGTGCCTACTGCTAATGGTACCTGCATATTTCGCGAGCGGCGCGCTTGGGCGGCGAAGACCGATTGTGACCGGTCTGATTGGTGCGCTATGTGGTGCTGTGGCAGGTTCATGGCTGCACGGAAGCTTCACGCTCGGGGCAGTCAGCGTCCCGCTCCTCACTGGACTCATCTCTTTTTCGGCCTTTGCTGTCATTGCCTCATCAGGCGCTGCGAGCAGGAGTTAGTTCATGCGATCTCTCGGAGTCTTTTTTTGTTTCTTTTTTTGGGCGGCCAGCGCCAACGCAACTGACTATTTCTGGATCATCGGTGGCGGTCCCACCCCAAACGATTCTCAAGCACAGATCGAGGCCAACGTTAGATGGGTGGTCACTGCCCTTCGAAGCCACACCCCAGGATCAGTATTGCACGTTTTCTTTGCTGGTGGGCCAAATGCCAAGGACGACGTATTATCATGGATTCCACGCAAAGACACGCCACGGAATCTTGTACCTTTGGCGCGGGTCTTCGGGCAAGCGGAGGCCAATGGCTATCGATTTCGTGATCCAGACGTCCCGTACGTTGAGAGCAGCACGGCGGCACCGATATTGGCGGCTCGCCTCAGCAGTGAGTTTCGCGCGCTAAGACCCGGCGATCATGCCTTCATCCTTTATGAAGGGCACGGTCTTGGCGTCCCCGGCCATCCATCAGAGAATACCTTGCGACTTTGGGGCGACACCCAGATGTCCGCCAAGACATTTGAGCAGCTGCTTAACAATATTAATCCCCAAGTTCCCGTTCAATTCGTTTTCACCCAGTGCTTTTCCGGTGGCTTCGAACGATTGATTCACCCGCAAGCTGAAAAAACGCAACAACTCACAAAAGCTGACCGCTGCGGATTCATGGCCCAATCTGCCACGGAGGAAACCGAGGGTTGTTCAGCAAGCGTGAACACGGCTGACTATCGTGACTATACGACCTATTTCATGGCGGCCTTGTCCGGACGCACCCGTGACGGTAGCCAATTGCCGTTTAGCCCGGAAGTAAATAGCTCTGGCGTGGTAACCCCGTATGGGGCGCATTTGTACGCGTTGCGCGAAGCAAATAGCACTGACATGCCACGCTCCACGTCCGAAATGTATTTAACTCGCTGGCAACCCTGGTACTTTCGATGGTTCGATACCGGAGCACTGCCGAACAATGTTTACTCCAGGCTCGCTCGCGATGTCGCACGCCGTCTGGGATTACCTCCCGACGGACATGAGTTAATTCGCAAGCTTGATGCCCGAAGGAGCCAGGATGTCACGCAAATCGCGGCCTTGCGTGCCGAACGAACCGTTTTGCAAACCCAGATCAAATCGATACAGAATTCGCTGCGGCTCAGTATTGAGATGCGCTGGCCAAGAGTTGCGCAACCGTACACAAAGAATTTTGTCCGTTTCCTCAACCATGACCTGGCGGCGGCTCAACACTTCATCGTCTCTGACCCGCTTTATGCAAAGCTAGTGGAAAAGCAAGACCGACTTGACGCGCTGGATATTAAGGTCCTGGATCTACGTAGAGACCGCACACAAATGGACAAAATACGCCGCCTGCGCAATCTATCGCGTGTGTTGGCGGAATTCCAGCTGCACGCGTCCGGTCAGGCACGTGCCGCGTACAATCGGCTGCTGTCCTGCGAGAATCTTCCCCTCTGATTTATCCAAGATTACGAAACTTCGCAGCACACGCAGAGGATGCACATACCACGGAGAGCCCTGCACCCAAGGTTTGACCAGCCATTTAGAGGGCAAGGCGGACGGATGCCGCATTACCCCAGGTTGTCCAGCCGAGATGCAATGGCGACTTTGTTGGAATATGCTAACGTAGCATTCTACCCGGCACGATTGCGCGCGCTTGTATCTGCGCCAACCTATAAAGTCAATTAAGTCGGGCAGCTTGAAGCAGATATATTAAAAACATTGGGGAATCAAGGGGGCTCGACCTTGAACTTACGGCAATCTTCCGAATTATCAACGACTATCGATTTTTGTTTCAACAGTCGAGAATGGATCGGCCCAAAACTGTCGTAGCAGTGACTCAGTCACCTACATAGAGAGCGGGATGCAATGCAAGCGTCACCTCGCCGAACTCGGGCGGAGAATACCCCGTCCATTGAATGCTCGAGCAGACACAAACAATTCCGGGCCGGCGCCACAAAAATGGGCACCGCGCCAATACAAGCGCAAACCCATTTCCATGGATGATACTCGGGCTTTATTTGAGCATGATGCGGCATCCGGGAAGTCAGGTAATTTACCTGAGTAACTCTCGGACTGCTTGCGCAATGCGTACCGTCTGTCCACAGGTTTTTTGCTGCTCGGTGCCTTTCGGTCTGCAGTTGCGGTCGACGTCATGCGTCTCGGCACTTTGAGTAATGTTCAGTAAGACGCAGACTACCACTAGGAGCAGTTATGGAAATTGAAGTTGTCCGCGAACTTGAGCGGCTTGCGCAGCTGAAATCGGAATGGAACGCGGCGGTTGAATCCTCCGGATTTGACTCTATTTTTCTGACGCACGAATGGTTTTATGCC
>JAKBDW010000032.1:0-6961 GCA_021834245.1 Pseudomonadota bacterium | reverse complement strand
GCCACGACAGCCTGCCGCACACCCGGTGTGTCGCGTAAATAGCGCACTAGGCTGTCGGCATATTGGCCGGCAATGGCAAGCTTGAATCGTGTGGTACTTTCGGCATGCTGATCGATTGCTTCCAAAATCCGCTGTTCGGTCTTCGGCCCAAAGCCGGCCAGCTCACGCAGCCGTCCGTCGCGGGCAGCGCGATGCAGCTGTTCGATTGTCTGGACATCGAGATCATGCCACAGGGTTTTAACGCGCTTTGGTCCGAGGCCTGGCAGGCGCAACAGCTCAGTTACCGCCGGCGGCACTTGCTTTCGCAACTTCGTCAAAGTGGCACAACTGCCGGTTGCGGCAATCTCGTGAATCTTGGCGGCGAGGTCCTTGCCAATCCCGGGCAGCTCGGTGAGGTCCTGGCCTTGCGCGATCATCTTACGCATGTCCTTGCCGAACTCGCCTACTGTGCGCGCCGCATTGCGGTAGGCGCGTATGCGAAACGTGTTCTCTCCCTGGATTTCCAGGATATCGGCAATCTCGCCGAAAACGGCGGCAATGTCAGCGTTATGGACGGGCATCGCTGTTTCCTTGCGTCCGGCAAGCAGTCAAATCGGACGTCTGTCGACGGTCTGGGCAATCGCCTGTAACCCGGGGGAGACCGCCGGCGGGTGTTGGGCGTTTGCGGTCAAAAGTTTCAGCGATGTCGCCAATTGCGCGATATTGGCTGCCGCATGGGCACGCGCTATCTCCAGCGTTTGCGCAGAATCCACTCGCTTGCCGCTTCGCATTACCAATTGCAGGAGCGCCTTTTCGTCCGCGGACTCTTGCGCCAATGTCAGGAGGTCGCCGCGCATCGTCCCCTGGGTGTCGAGGTGGCGATTTACCTGTGTTGCTGCTGGCCAGGTGGCCTTGCCCCCCGAGCGCTTGCGCCGCGCATTTCCGGCGTATTCCCGCAGCTTGTAAGCACAGTCACTGTTTGCGACCGCCAGGCTCCCGCCCGGGAGAAAGTCGTTCTGTGCATCGGGAATGATCAGTACGTCTCCAGGTCCGATCGACACGCCGCCAGTTTCGTCCGATTTCATGGCCGCCACCTAACCTTTGATACAGATTACCGGAACTAGCATTGCCACCTTACGTGCAATTCGCGCCGCGTCAGCGGCGTCTACCACCGAGCTGACGTCCTTGTATGCGCCGGGCGCCTCTTCGGCCACGCCACGTGACGTCGGGCTGCGAATAATGATTCCGCGCCGCGCCAGCTCTTCCACAACCTGCTGCCCGTGCCACTGCCGGAATGCCTGGTGGCGACTCATGGCACGGCCTGCGCCGTGGCACGCAGAGCCAAATGACAACCCCATGCCTTCCTCGGTGCCAACTAGAATGAACGAAGCCGTGCCCATGCTGCCGCCAATGAGAACTGGCTGTCCGGTATTTCTAAAAGGCTCCGGAATTTGTGGGTGTCCGGGACCTAGCGCGCGTGTGGCGCCCTTGCGGTGTACGAAAAGCCGGCGGTTGGAACCGTCGACAATATGTTCTTCTTCCTTGCAGGTATTGTGTGAGACGTCGTAGAGCACGCGCAGAGCCGCGCCTGGCAGCACTGCCGCAAAGGCCTCACGTGTCAGGTGGGTGATGATTTGGCGGTTGGCCAGGGCGCAATTGATTCCTGCTCGCATTGCACCGAGGTACTCCTGTCCGAGAGGCGAGAGTATCGGGGTGCATGCCAGCTCCCTATCGGGAAGTTCGATTCCGTTCTGGCGCGCCGACATCGCCATCTTCTTCAGGAACTCTGTGCCGATCTGGTGTCCCAGACCGCGCGAGCCGCAGTGAATGCTGACGACAATTTCATCCTTCTTCAGGCCGAAGGCGGTGGCCGCTGATCTGTCGTAGATCTCGGTGACGCGCTGTATCTCGAGGTAATGGTTACCTGACCCCAGGGTGCCCATCTCATCGCGTTGGCGCTTCTTGGCCTGCTCCGAGACGTTGGCCGGTACCGCACCAGGCATGCAGCCGTCTTCTTCCGTGCGTGACAGATCCTCGCTGGTCCCGTAGCCGCGTTCCACCGCCCAGCGCGCGCCTCCGGCTAGCATGCTGTCCATCTCTTCATGCCTTAGGTGAATCCGGCCCGTACTCCCCAGCCCGGCGGGGACCTTGTAGTACAGCATGTCGGCAAGCTCCTTTTTGACCGATTCGACATTCAAGATATCGAGCCCGGTGTGCAAGGTGCGAACGCCGCACGAGATATCAAAACCAACGCCGCCAGCGGACACCACGCCGCCTTGATGCGGATCAAAGGCGGCAACGCCGCCTATTGGAAATCCATAACCCCAATGGGCATCCGGCATGGCATAAGATGCTTTGACGATGCCGGGGAGGGTGGCAACGTTGGTGACTTGTTCGTACACCTTGTGGTCCATGTCGCGGATTAGCCGCTCACTCGCAAAAATGACCGCCGGCACCCGCATCTTGCCGGTTGCGGCGATTTCCCATCTGTTTCCATCATGCTGTGCAAACAGCGATAGGTCCATTCCTGCCTCCGATGCAATCTGAAGATTCCGCATTCAGTCGTAGGCGTCCAGCTTGCCTCGGCGGTGCCGTCAGACATCCACCACGCATTGGGCGTGCCATAGCCCATCTGCGTCTTCATTTACTGAAAGCGCGGTGTATGTGGCACCTTTTATTTCGACCGCCGGCTGATGGCGCTCGACGTCGATGTTTTCGCCGAATGCCGCACCGGAGAGTTGCGTACCCTCAATATGTACTTCAAAACGACTGAACAGCATGTGACGTGTGGCCATCTCGTAAACCAGCGCATTGAGCCAGTCGACCAGCAGCAGCTCGTCGTCCGGAGCCGAGCAGGTGACTGCCACTCGCTCCTGTGGCAGGACTCTGCTGGTATCGGCGATGACATGGAACATAGCCAGAGCGGCCTGCTCAAAGGCCTCTTCTTTGGTGCTTCCGCTGCCGCGTATTCCCATATCAGCTTCATGCGGAAAAAGCTCCCACTTGGCGCCGGTCTTCATGTGCTCCATAAAGTCATCTTGCGCTCGGCTGCCTTGCCTGATCAAGGACTAACGCGAAACGGTCGTCCTGCGCCGTCGGGCACTGGCCGCAATGGAACAAAAGTCTGCAGCGGCGTCATTGGCTAGAAGCGAAGGAAAAACCAGTTGAACCGGCGGGGCTACAGAATTGCGTGCAAGCTAGTGCGCGAAAAGGCGTCTCAGGTCGTCAGGCGCCGGTAAATATCGGAAACCTTGAGCGGCAATTTGCGGACATCGTCGATGAGCGTCCAGTTTACCGCTCCATACATGTGCGGAAGGTAATCCCGAGCCTCGGTATCGATGGTGATGCAAAATGGATGAATGCCGTCGCGCTTTGCTTCGATGAGAGCTTGGCGCGTATCTTCGATGCCGTAGTCGCCACGATAGCCGTCATAGTCATCCGGCTTGCCGTCCGAAAGTGTGATGAGCAGTTTGGTCCGCGCCTCGATCTCATTCAGCAGACGCGTGAGGTGGCGGATGGTCACACCCATGCGCGTATAGTCCTGGGGTTTGATGCCCGCAATGCGCGCACGCACAAGATCGGAGTAAGGTTCATCGAAGCGCTTGATGCGATAAAGTTCGCAGCGCTTACGTGTAATGCCCGAAAACCCGTAAATGGCATAGCGGTCACCAAGTATTTCCAACGCCTCGCATAACAGCACCAGCGCCTCGCGCTCGGCGTCGTTGATCCAGCCTTTGGTGGAGCCACTCATGTCCACCATGAACATCACGGCAATATTCCGCTCGAGCTTGTGAAGTTTGGTCAGGACGCGCTCGCTCATTTCCCGTCCGTGACGCATATCGGCATAGGCCTCGACAAGTGCATCGAAATCTATGTTGTCGCCGTTTATCTGTTTTTTCAGAAGCCGCTCCTCACCGCGCAGCGCTTCAAATGTCTTGCGCATACTGGTTATGGCGGCGGTATATTTTTGTCGCGTGCGGGGTACGAATGTGTCGTCAGCGGGATGGACGTCGACCTCACGCAGTACGCACCAGTGCTTGCGGTAGTGCTGGCGGCGATAGTCCCACTCGTTATAAAGAAAGGCGCCTTCTTCGTGGTAGGTGCCCTTCCAGACATCTTCAGGATTCTTCTCCTGGTTATCGCGCCGGTAGCCGCCGTCGCCGGCGGCTACGAGGTAGTCATCGGGGATTTCGCCGAGGTCCTGGATTATCGAGTTCATGAGGGCCTTGACGTCATCAGGTGGTGCGACCACTTGCCCGTCAACGCTCAGCTGGTAGTGAAAGCCGTCGGGACGATCCAAATCAGGTTCGGGCTCAAGGCGGAAGGGATTGCTGTCGTCCTTTGATGCAGCATCAGCTTCGAAACGGTTGTCGCGCTGGTGTTTTTCTTCGAGCAGACGGGCAAGTGCTGAGCGAAACTGGATTTTCTCACGGGCAACCCGCTGAGCCATGGCCTGTTCCACCTGCGCGGGCTGCAGCACTCCCTGGTAACACTGAGGCGCAGGCAATTCTTTGGCATATAACGCTTGCAGGACGTCAATGCTCGTAAGTACGGTGGCGTCAGGCGCGACAAGTGGGGCAACGATTTCTCTCCACGAATCCGGATAGGCTTGTTGTCCAAGATTTTCCCGCAGACGCAGCAAGTCGCGGTGCAGACCCGGCAGATCGGCCGCAAGACGGGCATCGAGGCGTATTACTTCCAACGCGTGGAAAAGTTGCATCGCCCTGTCAGGGTCGGGATAGCGGGCAAATGCTTCCGACAGATTGACGCGAAAGGTGCCGTACCATGTCTGCGCCCATTGGTGGACCGCCATGGCTTTGTACAGGCTGAAGTTATCATCCTTGTTGCGGAAGCTCGCAACGCTTGGCGGCAAGAACAGCGTGTTCGTGTCGGTGTAGGTCTTATCGTTCGCCTCAAGCTTCAGTGGTCGGCCGGAAAGGCCGCGCACGAAGAGTTCCAATACGACCGCTACATTGTCGAATGCGACACCGCTTACGCGTGTGCGAACAGTGGCCGCATAAGCTGCGATGTCGCGGAAGACCGCGGTCGCCGGGTAGAGGCCCATCTTGTCGTACATGTCCATGGCCTGGATGATCCAGGCTTCCATGTCGCTCTCATCCAGTAGGCGTAACGCTTCCGGTGCCTGCGCGGCAAACTGATAGGCCAGCTCGGCGTTGGTTTTGGCAATAATTCCAACCCAGCGCATTACAAAATCCTGTTGCGCACGCTGGAAATCCTGGAGCTGTCCGGCCAGCCCGGTCGCGGTCCGCCGCGAGGAAAGTACCGGATCCAGAATCTCGTCCAGCCTTTCTTCAAGTTCTGTCGCGGTGAATGGTGCCAGGGAGGTCATGGATTCATGCCAGAAAGGCCGGTTGCAGCGCCCATTGCGTCGCAATCAGAACAATGACGCACTCAACTCGTTGACTGCCGTCAACATCTCGGCGTCATCCGTCAGAGCCTCCGCAATGGCGCCGCGACACGCCCGCCGTGGCTCGATGCCGGCCGCCATCAACTTGGCAGCGTGTACCAGCAAGCGTGTGCTGGCGCCTTCATCCAGGCCGTTGCCCTTAAGATTGCGCGTCATCCCGGCGAATTTTACCAATCTGGCGGCGGTATCCTGGTCGATGCCTGATTCATGCACGATGATGCGCCGTTCGAGCTCCGCGGCGGGATAGTCGAATTCAATGGCTACAAAGCGTTGACGCGTGCTTTGCTTCAGGTCCTTGAGCACACTTTGATATCCGGGGTTGTAGGAGATTGCCAGACAGAAATCCGGTGTTGCCTGCAGAAGTTCGCCGGTCTTTTCTATTGGAAGAACGCGCCGATCGTCAGCCAGAGGATGGATTACCACCGTGGTATCTTTCCGTGCCTCGACGATCTCGTCCAGGTAGCAGATTGCCCCGATGCGAACGGAGCGTGCCAGCGGGCCATCAACCCAGACGGTTTCCCCAGCAGTGATGAGATAGCGGCCAACAAGGTCGGAAGCTGTGAGGTCGTCATGGCAGGAGACGGTGATGAGCGGACGGCCGAGGCGCCACGCCATATGTTCCATGAAGCGGGTTTTGCCGCAGCCGGTCGGTCCTTTCAGCAGGACCGGAATCTGGTTGCGATAGGCCGCCTCGAACAGAACGATCTCTTCACCCTGAGCTTCGTAGTAGGGTTCGCTGCGCACCAGGTATTCCTCGGTTCTCAATTCACGCGCTTTCACATATTCCCCTAAATTCTTAGATGGTATAGGCCGGTTGCGCAGTGTCCGGGCGATCGGCGATAAATTCGTTCCAAAGAAGGTCAGTATGCCAAAAAATGGCGCCGGACGAAAAATATGGCATCTTTTCTGAAAATCCGAAGAGATGCGCACGTGACGGAGGCTAGTCAATGGCAGGTGTAGTCGCGACAAACGAGACCATCCTGGTCATAGGCGGGGGCATAAGCGGCATGACCGCCGCCCTCGAAGCCGCGGAATGCGGCAAAGGCGTCGTATTGGTGGAGAGGAACCCGTCGCTCGGCGGGCGTGTCAGCCAACTGTATAAATATTTCCGAAAGCTGTGTCACCCGACCTGTGGCATGGAAATCAACTTGCGCCGAATCAAGGCGAATAAGCGCGTGCGCGTGCTGACGCTTGCGTCAGTGCAGAAGATCGAAGGCAAGGCCGGCGATTACACCGTTGCCGTTAATCTCAAGCCGCGTTACGTGAATGAAAACTGTACCGCCGTGGCGCCTGCGCCGATGCCGTCGCCACGGAGATCGACAATCCGTTTAACTACAAGCTTAACAAGATGAAGGCGGCATATCTGCCGTTCAGCATGGCATTTCCGCAGCGCTACGTGATCGATTCGTCGATCATCGGCACCGCCGATGCCGACAGGGCCAAAGCCGCGTGCAAATACGACGCTGTAGATCTTGGCATGAAGGAAGAAACTATCACCCTGAAGGCCGGCGCCATAGCATTGGCTACGCCGAAGGCGGGGAGCTGCCGCGCATG
>JAKBDW010000263.1:0-7047 GCA_021834245.1 Pseudomonadota bacterium | reverse complement strand
TAAATAAATAATATAAATCAATGAGGTCACCGATAATAAACACGATAGGCAAACCTATCCTTAACCAGCCAGGAGCACTGTAGAATGTTGAAAAGATACCTAACCAGCCTATTGGCTTGCAGTTTACTTTGTGCCGCCTCGATGGCGCTAGCCGCCGGTGACCCGGCAGCCGGTCACGACAAAGCCTATCACTGCGCCGGTTGCCACGCCGTTCCGGGCTACCGTTACGCGTACCCGAACGTCACCGTCCCCAAGCTCGGCGGACAGCATGCGGCCTATATCGTCAACGCGCTCAAGGAATATAAGGCCAAAGCGCGCCCCAATCCTACAATGCACGCGAATGCTGCCACGTTGAGCGATCAGGATATGGAAGACATCGCCGCGTTTTTTGCCAGTCAGAAAGACCAATCCAGCAATTAATCGACTGAGGGTAGAATCATGAAGAAAGCGATCGTAATGACGGTGATGGGCGCGCTCGCCCTGACCTCCCTCAACGCGTCTGCTGGCGGCAGTGCGGCGGCCGGCAAGGTGAAATCGGCTGTATGCCAAAGCTGTCACGGAGTTGACGGCAACAGCAGCAACCCCGACTTTCCACGCCTGGCTGGCCAGTATCCGGATTACATCGTGCACGCCCTGACAGATTACAAGTCGGGCGCGCGCAAGAACGCGATCATGAACGGTTTCGCGGCTAGCCTGTCGCTCCAGGACATGGAGGACATTGCCGCCTATTTTTCGAGCCAGAAGGGGTTGCATGTTCTTCGCTACCACATGCCGAAATAACCGCCCAACCCTATTGCAATACGAAGAACGGCGATCCTTGGAGGATCGCCGTTCTTGTTTCGGCCGGACCCGGACTTTGCGATCCATCCGCGGGGTTTGGCCAGACGCGTTTTTTTAACTTGGTGGCAGCACCTTTGCGGCCCGGGATTCGGCTCCCGGACACCGGGGCCATTCCAGCAGCGCATTTAGCCAACGCCTTGAAGCGGCGCACAAGCACCCGCATTAAAAGGAAAAATCACGCTCACGGAATCGCAGGAACCCGAATGCAATACAAGGACTATTACAAGATCATGGGGATTGCGCGGGACGCCACGCAGGATGACGTCAAACGTGCCTATCGAAAGCTAGCGCGCAAATACCATCCGGATGTAAGCAAAGAGCCCAACGCCGAAGCGCGCTTCAAAGAACTGGGCGAAGCTTACGAAGTCCTGAAAGATCCGGAAAAACGGACCGCCTACGATCGTCTCGGTTCCGCCTGGCAGTCCGGGCAGGAATTCACGCCCCCGTCGGGCTGGAGTAGCGACGGATTCGAGTCTCGTCGCTCCGCGCACGCGGGGGTATCACCGGAACAATTCAGTGATTTCTTCGAATCACTTTTTGGCCACGGATTTCGCGCTGCCGGGGGCGGCGCCGGCGCGCGGCCACATGGGCAAGATGAGCATGCCAAAATTCTGATCAGTATTGAGGATGCCTACCACGGCGCGACGCGGGTAATCGAGCTTGCAGTGCCACAGTTCGACAGCCGTGGGAACGTGATCACGCACAAACGTACACTGCAGGTAAAGATCCCCGCCGGGGTAACCCAGGGACAGCAAATACGCCTGAGCGGCCAAGGCTCTCCGGCAATTGGCGGTGGAGTCAACGGCGACCTCTACCTTGAGATCGATCTTCAACCACACCCCTTTTTTCACGCCGAGGGGCGCGATATCCATCTCGACCTGCCGCTCGCACCCTGGGAGGCTGCACTCGGCGCGCGGCTTACGGTGCCCACGCTGGGCGGGAGAGTAGACGTCAAGATTCCCCCGGGGTCGCAAGCCGGGCAGAAACTCAGGCTGAAGGGGCGCGGTCTCGGAGGGAAAACCCCCGGGGACCAATATGTCGTACTGCAAATCGTAGTGCCTCCGGCCAATACCGCCTCGGCCCGGGAATTTTACGAGAAAATGCGCCAGGAGATGGCATTCAACCCACGCAGTCACATGGGGGTGTAGCGTGACCGGCATCCTGTCCGTCACCAGTTCGCCCTTGTTCGGCCTGCAGGGATCGGCCACACCGGCGGCAAAACTCCCAAGAAACGCTTGTTTCATAAGAAATAATTCCTCGCATTGACCCGCGACTGGCAAAATCAGGGGGTTGGAGTGTGCTTTTGCGAAAATGATGCCGTTAACGCGCCGATCCACGGGCGTGCCCTCGTCGCTATCCAGGCAACAAGCTTCGCGAAAAATCTCGACATCACGACAGGATCACCGGGATCAGGATCCGCTGGCTCCGCCGCACCACGCTGGCGCGCCGCAGGCTGTTAGGGGGTTCATTCCGATCTTGCCGTGCGTAGCCACGAGTTCTGCAACTCTCGACGTCCGCAGCTCGCCACCCCGGCTTTGTTGCGGAAGAACGCACGGCTGACCCTCCCCAGGGGCTGGCAAGCGCACGGATGCGAGCTATGCTGGGAGAGAAACTCCTCTGGATTAATGAATAAAAAGGAAACCCTGCGTGTTTCGGCATACCAGCTTGATTCCGGCACTGTGCAGCGCGCTTGTATTGCTGTTATGGATGCCATCAGGATTTTGCGCCAACAAGACTCCGGCCGTGGATCCGGTATTGCGCGAGTTGCTGCGCAAGGCGGCCAACGATAAAGACAGCTTCCACGACCGCTTTGACGCGGAAGTCTGGCTCATGGACATGTCGCAGCGGCTAAAGTCGCGCATTCCCGATGACGCCTTCCGCATCAAGCTGCTGGAGAACGTACACTACGAAGCGATTCGCGCCGGACTTAAACCTGAGCTGGTGCTGTCCCTCATCCAAGTAGAAAGCAATTTCAATCCTTATGCCATCTCGGTTTCCGATGCACGCGGCCTGATGCAGGTGATGCCCTTCTGGCTGAAGGAAATTGGCAAGCCGGGCGATAATCTATTTCGTGTGCAAACTAACCTGCGTTATGGCTGCACCATCCTCAAGTACTATCTTGCACAGGAAAACGGCAATTTGCCCCGCGCCCTCGCCCTCTACAATGGTAGTCCGGGCAGCTACCAATACCCTGCCCGCGTCTACGAGGCTTTTCAGACCAACTGGCGGCCACAATAGGCATTGAGCCACGAAGCAACGACATCAGTAGCGAATGCTGAACCCGCTAAAACCCTGATCTTCGGCAACTTCACGCACGACAGCCGCAACTCGGGCATTGGGCGGACCCCGGCGGAGCCAAATTTCCAGCTGCGCCACGGCATCGGACGACCCGCAGGCAACAAGCTCCACGCCTCCATCTTCTCTGTTGCGCACCCATCCGCTGACGCCGAGCTTATGCGCCTCATGTTGCGTGGCCATCCGGAAAAATACTCCCTGGACGCGCCCTGAGACGACAAACTTTGCGCAACACGACATCGTCATGACTCAACCCCATGGCAGCAAGCTGCTTCGGACAATGCGACCGTTGCCTGCCGCCCCGGCGAACGAACGCTTAACGGATGGACTCAACAGAGGCGGCGCCACCAGGCGTGTTGTCGTCGCGACGAGTACCAGTCCGCGGTGTGCGCCGGACTCCAGTATACTGCGGACAGAGGACCGGACTGCACCAGTGGTGCACCTACATGACATGCCTTGCTCCGACGAACTGCCTCCAGCCCAAGCATCCCGGCGCTGGGATATAATCCGCGCCCAAGGGATCACCACATAATTCATGCATCCCGTCAATCGCCTGCCCAGGAGTCCGTATGACGACGAACATTCGAATGGAAAAAGACAGTCTCGGGGAGTTTCCAGTGCCCGCTGATGCGTGGTACGGCGTGCAGACTGCACGCGCCGTTGGCAATTTTCCGATTTCCGGACGCCGTGCAGACCGCGACTTCATCATTGCGCATGCGCGCATCAAGTATGCGGCAGCACGCGCAAATCTGGCCGCGGGCTGGCTGGACGAAAAGCGGGCGCAAGCGATTCAGGACGCCGCAAAAGCAATCATTAACGGCAGCTACCATGAGCAATTCGTGGTCGACCGCTTCCAGGCGGGCGCGGGCACGAGCCACAACATGAACACCAATGAGGTCATCGCGAATCTTGCTAACGTTGCGCTGGGCGGAAAAAAGGGGGAATACAAACCAATCAACCCCAATGACCACGTCAATATGGGGCAAAGCACAAACGACACGATACCTACTGCTATCCGCCTGGCGGCACTCGCCAAACTTCCGCGCCTGAAAGCGGCAATCGAGACGATGGCCGAGGAATACGAACGCCTCGCCAAACAGGAGACGACCACGATCAAGAGCGGTCGCACCCATCTGCAGGACGCCGTTCCGACAACGTTGGGACGGGAATTCAGTGCCTACGCTTGGACCCTGCGCCGCGGTGCCAAGGCACTCCTCGCCACCCGAGCAGCGCTGTGCGAAATCGGGCTTGGCGGATCTGCGGTAGGGACCGGATTGAATACCAGTCCCGGTTATGTGAAGCGTGTGGCTGGCGAGCTCGCAGAATTGACGCACGAGCCGATTCGCCAGGCCGACGATTTGAGTGCCCAGATGCAATCGATGGGCGATTTGATGCAATTGTCCAACGCTATTCGTGCATTGACCCTCGAGCTTACTCGTATCAGCAACGACATGCGGCTCCTCGCCTCCGGACCGCGTACCGGATTCGCCGAAATTGTGCTGCCGCCGGTACAGCCCGGCTCAAGCATCATGCCAGGTAAAGTCAATCCGGTGATGTTCGAGATGCTCAATCAGGTTTGCTACCAGGTTCTTGGCCAGGACTGCGCAGTCGCCATGATGGTTCAGGCCGGACAGCTCGAACTCAACGTGATGATGCCGGCCCTGGCTTCGGCACTGCTCGATGCAATGGATTGGCTTACTAACGCCGTGCAGGCCGCAACCACTCTCAATCTTAAAGGTCTTACCGCCGACCGTGCCCGTTGTCGTGACTATGCGCATAACAGCGTAGGACTCGCCACTTTGCTCAACACCGCCATCGGCTATGCCGCTGCGGCGGAGGTTGCAAAGGAATCCGAACGCAGCCGCCGGCCGGTACGCGACATAGTTGCCGAGCGCGGTCTCATGAGCGCGGAAAAGTTCGAACGTCTGGTGGAACAAGCCGCAATCCAGGGCAACATCGACAAACCATGATCTGCATTGGGTAAAGAAACGGCACGCCATGAAATGACCGACCGGGCCTCGGCGTTGCCGTATCGCGGGCGATTTGCGCCCTCGCCCAGCGGGGCGCTGCACTTCGGTTCGCTGGTGGCGGCGGTTGCGAGTTTTCTGCAGGCCCGCAGCCGCGGCGGAGAATGGGTAGTACGCATTGAAGATCTTGATCCACCGCGGGCGCTTCCCGGTGCTGCTGACGAAATCCTGCGCACACTCGAAGCTTTCGGTCTTTTCTGGGATGGACCTGTCATCTACCAAAGCCGACATCAGGCGCAATATCGCGACGTGCTGGATCAGCTTGCGCACCAGGACGCACTCTACCCGTGCAGCTGCACACGCGCCGAAATCGCCGATTCCAGCGTGCGCGGTATCGACGGACCAGTCTATCCAGGGACCTGCCGAAAAACTTCGGTCGCTTCGCGCACAGCGCATGCGCTACGTGTACGCACCGACAATGCTGAAATCGTGATAATCGACCTCATCCAGGGAGAACTGCGCTGGCAGCTGCAGCAGCAAATCGGCGATTTCGTCGTGCGTCGGTCGGACGGACTATATGCATACCAGCTTGCCGTCGTCGTGGACGACGCCGCGCAGAAAATAACTGAGGTGGTTCGCGGTGCCGACCTGCTGCATTCCACACCCCGCCAAATACATCTCCAGCAGCTACTGGGCCTGCCTACCCCGCGTTACGCACATGTGCCGGTTGCAATAAACGGTTTCGGGGAAAAGCTGAGCAAGCAGACGCTGGCGTCCGCACTGGATACAAACACACCCGTACCCGTTTTGCACCAGGCGCTGGCGTTTCTCGGCCAGCAGCCGCCATTGGAGTTGCACAGCAGTGGTCTCGACGCCTTGTGGCAGTGGGCTATCTCACACTGGCAGGCGCGGATCGTGCCGCGTGCCGCAGCACCCGTCCCGGCGTGGGCGTACAGGCATCCAGGCGACGTCGACAACTAGAAGACGTGATTGTCTTGTGCTCCGCTGTAAGCGCCAGGCTGCTCCCGTCGACTGGATTTGGTAATACAGGCGTCGACTACGGTAACGCGGCCGCTGGGCTTCGCAGCCTGGCGCAGGTCATGCAAGATCAAACAAGAGAAATTCGCCACTGTCACCGCCGTCGAAACTCAGATCGCCCTCAGACGTAACTCTGGCGCCATCGCCTGGCGTCAGGTGCAATCCGTTGAGCCGCACACTTCCGCGAGCCATCTGCACATAAACCCGCCTACCCGGCGCAATCTTGTAACGCACGAGCTGATCCCCGGTCAAGCGCCCGGCATAAAGAGACATGTCCTGGTGCACGACCAGGGAGCCGTCATGCCCGTCAGACGATACAATCAAACGCAATTTTCCATCCAGCTCACGGGACTCGAAGTGGCGCTGCTCATAACTCGGCACGAGACCCGTGGCGTTCGGCAGAATCCATATCTGTAGAAAATGCACCACTGCACTCGCAGATGCGTTGAACTCACTGTGGCGCACACCCGTTCCAGCCGACATGCGCTGCACGTCGCCCGGATGGATTATAGAACCATTACCCATGCTGTCCTTGTGTTCGAGCTCGCCTTCCAAGACGTAAGTAACGATTTCCATATTGCTGTGGCCGTGAGTCGGGAAACCAGTGCCCGGCTGCACGCGGTCTTCGTTTATGACTCGCAGATGACCGAAGTTAATGTGGTCCGGATCATGATAGTCAGCAAAGGAGAATGTATGGTAGCTATCGAGCCAGCCGTGATTCGCGTGACCGCGAGTCTTTGCAGCACGGATTTCAATCATCAGGATCTCCTGACCAAACTGACTACGGTTCTCAATGCCAAATTTGCATCGGGAAAGTGATGCAATTCGTGCAAGCGGTTCCGCTAAAATTAGTAGCTGCTTATGCACGAATATCGGTATACGACCAAATTCACAAGCGCTTGACCGG
>JAKBDW010000381.1:3219-7070 GCA_021834245.1 Pseudomonadota bacterium | reverse complement strand
CCTACGCGCAGCAGCACAAACTGGTCACGCCGCGGAGGGCATCACATGAATGCTTTGCTGGAAATGCAGTCGGGAACGAAGCGCTTTGGTAACACGCCAGTGCTGCGTAACATCGACTTCAATCTTAGCCCGGGGGAGTTCGTCGTTTTGATAGGCGGCTCTGGCTCCGGCAAAACCACGCTGCTGCGCACAATGGGTGGCCTGGAGAGGCTCGACGGTGGCGTCGTCCGCCTGCGCGGACAAATTGTCGATGCACCAGCACAGGGTGTATGGGTGCCACCGGAACGTCGCGGTCTTGGCATGGTGTTTCAGGAATATGCGCTATGGCCCCACCTCAGCTGCCGCGAAAACGTGGCTGCGGTCATCCCCCGGCATACCAAGGAGCGCAATCGTCGTGCCCGAGAGTTATTGGAACGAGTCGGAGTTGGCCATCATGCCGACAAGCGTCCGGCGCAGCTCTCTGGTGGTGAACAACAGCGAGTGGGAATTGCCCGCGCTCTTGCGGCGCGCCCCGACTTGCTGCTTTTTGATGAAGCGCTATCGAGCCTAGATGTGGACACCCGCGAGTTCCTGCGGCTTGAGATCCGGGATTTGACCCGCGACTTCGGCGCCGGTGCCCTTTTCGTCAGTCATGACCCCACGGACGCTTGGCGCATGGCAGACCGCATTGCGGTACTGGAGAATGGCGTACTCACTCAGGCGGCTGCGCCGGAACAGCTCTATGCCCGTCCGGCGACCGCCCGCATTGCGCGCTTCATCGGCGCTCAAGGCGGCTTTACTACCCGCGTACGGCGTGCGGCGGATGGACTGGGCATCGAGCTTGGCGGTCGCTTCCACAAGGCGCAGGTAACGGGTGTGATTGAAGGCGAAGAAGCGCACGTATTCATCCGGCCCGCCGGGATTCGAATTAACGGGGCAAACGGCGTGCCGGCCCGCCTGCTGCACTGTGTGTTTGAGGCGGGGTCCTACCGAGCTTATTGGCAGCTGCCTGGTATCAGTACACCCTTATGCAGCCACGAGGCTACTCGTCCCGCTACGGGCGACCGGCACCTTTGTATCGCCTCCGAGCATATCTTCGTATACCCGTCGAAAGGAGATCAGCGCAATGTCTGAATGGGGAATATTTCTGGCCACCTTCTTGGCGGCCACGGTGGAGTGGGTTGAAGCCTTCACCATCGTGCTTGCGGTGAGCTTGACCATCGGCTGGGGCCGAGCTGCGGGTGCAGCCGCCGCGGCCCTGCTGGTACTTGCAGCAATGACAGCGGCTACTGGCGGCATGCTAAGGTTGGGCCTGGGCATGCACTGGTTGCAGTTCGGCATTGGTGTTTTCCTGTTGCTGTTCGGCGTGCGCTGGCTAGCCAAAGCGGTTGCCCGGTCGGCCGGTATCAAAGCTCTGCACGACGAAGATTCGGAATTTACTGAAACCCGACACAAGCTGGAGACTGGCGACCACCACGCTGCTTGGGTCATCGCGTTCAAGGGTGTATTGCTGGAGGGGTTGGAGGTATGGCTCATCGTAGTCGCGCTCGGCATGAAGAGCGGTCATTCTGCCCTGGCTACCGTTGCCGCGCTGCTGGCGTTCGTGCTGGTGGCGGCCGTCGGCATGTTTATCCGGGCGCCCCTGCGACGCGTGCCGGAGAACACGATCAAGTTCGGTGTTGGCGCAATGATCGTGTCGTTCGGCACGTTCTGGTCTCTGGAGGCTTTGGCCGGTAGCACTGCATGGCCAATGGGTGACTGGAGCCTACTGTTGCTACTTGGCTTCTATTTGATAGGTGGGCTGGCGGTGGCCGCCTTCCTGCGTCAACGCCGCACAGCGGAGGAGGAGGCGGCCTCGTGAAAGCTCTATTCAAAACACTGTTTGGCGACAGTACCAACATGGCAGCAGTGGCGGCCGTGCTGGCACTGGAGGCCCTGCTGGTTCACTCGGGTCACGCCCGCGATGCTGCCTTTGCTGTACCGGTCGCGATCCTCGCGGTAACGAGCTGGCTCGCGTCCCGCTAGGGGAAATAAAAGAAATGAGCGATCGTGTGCCAAGAACGATTAACTGGCGCCGGGCTGTTGCATTGCATCGTTTGTCGCGGCAGCGAGACGTTGCGCATTTCACATATACCGTCCAATCCAAGCCCGCAATCCATGCAGGTCGAGTGCCCCGGACAATCGGCCGGCCTCGCGCCCATTCTTGAAAACAATGAGAGTGGGAATGCCGCGTATCGCGTAAGCGCTGGCCAGAGCCTGGTTGGCGTCGGTGTCTACCTTGGCGAATCGGGCGCGCGTATTGAACTCGGCGGCCGCCTGGGCAAACACGGGAGCCATCGCTTTGCACGGCCCGCACCAAGAAGCCCAAAAGTCGACCACCACGGGAATGTCGCTGCGGCTAACGTGCTGATCGAAATTGTCCGTTGTCAGATTCACAGGCTTCCCATCGAACAGGACCTGATGACAGACGCCGCACTTTGGGTTGTCGCCCAAACGCTCGGATGGAACGCGATTGATTCCGCCACAATGAGAACAAACGATACGTCTCGCCTCAGTCACGCTGACTTGCCTCCAGGAATATCCCATTGAATTTGGATATGGGGACAAGAAACCGTCATTTCCAGTCTAACTTGAAGCTGATGGCCCTCCGCCGCGGACTTGTTAGGGCGCACGCATTGCATTATCCTGCTTAGACAACTCAGAGAAAGTGCAAGCCCTTGACTTCCCGCATTCTTCAGCGATTTTATCTCCTGCTTTTCATTGCTTCAGCCGGTTTCACACTGGGCGGTTGCGCGAGCACGCCCCCTGCGCCGAAAGAGTCCGCGCAGGGGGATTTCCATTACCTGCAGGAGTACCTCAGTTGGTACATCCCGAAGCAGATGAAGCGTTACAACGTCCCTGGCCTGAGCATCGCGGTTGTAGACAACCAGCGCTTGGTCTGGGCACAAGGTTTTGGCTATGCCGACAGGGAAAGGCGAATCCCGGCAGGAGCTGAAACCGTCTATCAAGTGGGTTCGATTTCCAAACTATTGACCGCCACAGCGGTAATGCAACTTGTGGATCAGGGAAAGATCAATCTTGATGCTCCGATCCAGGATTACCTTCCGCACTTCTACATGAAATCTCGTTGGGCCGATACCGGACCAATCACGCCACGCGAACTGTTGTCACATCATGCCGGCCTGCCGACATATTATCTGAAGGGCTTTTTCTCCCATGAACCCATGGCGGAACTGGCAAAAGACCTTACCGGTCAATACCTAGCCTACCCGCCGGGCAAGGTATTCAATTATTCCAACCTCGGGCCGGACTTGATGGGCCTGGTGATGGAGCGAATCAGCGGACAACACTTCGCTCCATACATGCAATCCGCGCTGCTCGACCCGCTCGGCATGCATCATTCATCGTTCGTAATGAACGAGGAGATTGCGCCGCTACTGGCGCGCGGTTATGTAGACAACCAAGCGTCCAATCCCACGCCGATTAGGGATGTCCCGGCAGGTTCGCTCCTCAGCAACGTCGTCGACCTTAGCCGCTTCATGCGGCTCGTATTTGGAGACGGAGAGCTGGATGGCCACCGCCTGGTTAGCTCCGCCTCTCTAGACTCCATGTTTCAACCGCAGTTTGCGAATTCACCGCTCGATTTCGGGCAGCGTTTCGGGCTGGGATGGATGCTTAGCGGCTTGCCGGTTCACGGCGGCGGCATGGTGGCCTGGCACAACGGTGGCACCAAGGCTTTCATCAGCCAGATGGCGATCATGCCGCAGAAGAAGCTCGGCGTGGTGGTGCTGGCCAATGCCGACAGCGCGAACAAGATGATCTACGATGTTGCAGAACAGGCATTGCGCCTCGCGCTAAAAGCACGTTACGGA
>JAKBDW010000381.1:0-3209 GCA_021834245.1 Pseudomonadota bacterium | reverse complement strand
CAACTCCACCGCTGCCGACAGTGAAGGTACCGCGCGCGGTTCTGGCAAGCTATGTCGGCGATTATAGCCTCATGGGGACTCTCGCCCATGTCTCGGTCGCCGGCGACCACCTGAATCTGCATGTGATTGGTCATACCCTGGAACTTGTTCCGACCAGTCCAACATGGTTCCGCGCTGAATACCGCCTGCTTGGCCTGTTTCCGGTGACCATCAAGTTTCCGCCGCTGCAATTTACCCGAGTGCAGGGTCATGACTTCGTGTTGCTCCATGACCGCATGGTGACGGCTGCGGAAAAGGTCCCCCACTACGTGCTGTCACAGGCCTGGCGCGAGCGCACTGGCAGTTACCACATTATCAATCCCGATGCCCACTACCTGGTCAACCTCGATCATTGCCGGATGCTCGTGCGGAACGGGCGATTGCTCCTCGATCTGCAGATCTCAGGCATCGAGGACCGTCGGGTGAAAGTCGTAATCATGCCTATATCCGATACCAAGGCCTATGTATACGGGCTGGGACGCAATGTGGGCGACATGACCACGGCCGACGACAACGACGGCCAGCCGGAAATCCACTATTCAGGCTACATCTTTGAGCGCGACAAGCCGATTACAACACAGAAGTTGCTGACCGCACGCCGATAAACCGCTTTACCCCTGGAACTAAAGCGGACTATGGGGACCGACGATCCACATGCCATGGGCGCTTCCATTTGAATACCGGCTGTGGAGATAGCTTACCGAAAAAAGGATACGCGAACGCTGCGGGGCACGCACGGCCGCTTCGCTGCCATTCAGCGTGACTCCGGCTAGATCGAGGTGACTGTCGCTGGCAGTGATGGCAATCGGGGCGCTGATGCTTCCGCCTGTCACAGTAACGTTCGCATCGGTGGCAATCAAACCGCCCGGATTGCCTCCGATGTGACTGCCGTCGATCTGTACCGAGGCGTCATCGATATCGAGTTCACGGATCTGCGCATTCCGTATCCGCACATCGCGACAGTCATGGATGTGAATCGTATCGTAATTGCCTTCAAACACCCGGTTTCGCTGGTCGCGGCACGAACCAGTGCGCTTCGATGCGGGTACACCCCGGGCGCTGGCAGTAAACTGCAGTGCCACCTCGCGCGTTGGCCCCGGGTTTTGCAGTGCCTGAAGCACGATGTCCCTGAATTCCAGGGGCCGGTCGTCCATTGGTGTGTGACCACAGTTGTGCAAGATTTTCAGTCGCGCCTGCGGAATATTGGCAAGTAGAACTTCTGCCGTACGCAGCGGCGCAATCGGGTCGCGATCACCCCAGACAAGCAGCGTTGGTGCTTGCACGCGCAGAATGATGTCGCTGAAGTCATCCAGCACCAGAGCCAGTCCGGCAATCTTCGCTGGGTCGGAATCCAAGAATTCGCGACGCAACAACGCATCATCAACTAGCAGATCTTGATCGGGCCGCAGACGCTCGAGCAATCCCAGCGCATTGGCGACAAGATCCTGCAGCTGCTCGCGCTGATTGGGATACAAAGTCGGAATCTGATCAATGCCCAGGTGCGACAGGTATTGGCTATAGGCCATACGGTGCAGAATACCGGCAACATCGGCAAGCACCAGCGAGCGCACATCGTTCGGATAGGTTGCTGCATAACGCAAGGCAATGGCAGCACCCAGTGAATGACCGATCAGATCGAATGGTCCGTGTATGTACCTGGCGGCGACAAATCTGACAAAGGCAACATAATTGGCCGGAGAATAAAGCTTATTTCCCTTGGTTGAGCGGCCGAACCCCGGCAAATCAAACGTAACCACGTGATAGTGCAAGGCAAGCACCGGGATCAGCCTACTCCAGTCGCGCGATGCCTTGTCGCCAATGCCGTGGATAAGCACCACGGACCTGGTTTGGCCGATTCCAGCCTGGTACACATAGGCTTGGCCGCCAAACACAGGTTCCTGAATGAATTCAGCGCGGGTATGAATGCTAGCGGCAGTGGCGTCAGCCGCCGCCGGTCGCATCGCCAGTAACAAACCTAGCATCGCTCCTGCGATCGTGCACAGACCCAACATCCATCTCTCAGCCAGAGAATCCGCCATAAATGTTTGTCGCAGCACCCGAGAACTGCAGCATTTTTTGGCAGGTTCGGCGCGCGCCATCGAACCTCAGGAAGTGCGCGGTGTCATAATGACATTTGATTGCCCCTAGACATCCCGACCGGTACTCATGCTCCGGCGATCGACCGCGTATCAGTTCTTCGCAACAAGCCTCTTTCATTATCACCATACCTAATAATAAAATGAGACTGGTTCTACGTATATCGCGGCAATCATGGCACCCCAATGCACTTCATACAACCATATATCGGAACGATGACATACCGAAGGAGCGACTTATGAAACGTTTATCCCTGTGGCTTTTGGCGGCAGGCATGATGTTATTGGCTGGTTGTGCAATGCACCGCACCCCGGAGCAGTTTGCGCATAGCTTCTTCGAGGATGGAAAGGAATCAATAATCAAGGCACTCAAAAAACAGGACGCGAGTCCAGCGCAGCTGGATCAGGCACGCGCTATCCTGGACCGCAACGAACCGACGGTCACTGCCGATCTCGCCGTGTTTTTCCGCAGCCAGCAGGACGTCATTCTTGGCGTCACCTCGGGCAAGGACACCGAACAACTGCTAGCGCTTGAAGGAAAGATGCACGAGGCAAACGACACGGCATTGCGCGGAATCGGCAAGATGCACGAGGAACTACATGCAGCGGTTGGTGACAAGATTTGGACTGGCGCGACCGCCCAGATGGAACAAAAAATGGCGCATTACCTGAAAAGATAGCGACTCGTACAGCCGGACAGGGCGCAAACTAGCGCTCTGCCCGGCGAAACTGCCAATCTTCACTATCTACGGCGTGTGCCAGCCTTGCGTGCGGCCTTCTTTACGGGTGCCACTTTTTTCTTGGCCTTCTTTGCGCTGCGTGCAGGTGCCTTCTTCTTCACTGGCGCTTTTGCCTTCACTGGCGCTTTTGCCTTTTTTACCGGTGACTGCTTGGCTGCTTTTTTGGGACCTGCAGCTCCCTTGGAAGGTGCTTTGCGTGCGGAAAACTGGATTGATCTTATCCGAGCCATCATCTCATCCAGGTATGCGCGACGTGCGCGCATGCGCTCTATGGCGGTACGCGCAAAGTCGGGTCCGGTTTCACCCGGCGTAAGCTGACGATAGGCCATTTCAA
>JAKBDW010000019.1:0-7102 GCA_021834245.1 Pseudomonadota bacterium | reverse complement strand
GATCTTTGACCATACACAAATTTCGAAAAGAGCGGGGACAACTTGGACGCATACGACGCAGATCAACAACTTGAACAGCTCAAGCGCTGGTGGAATTCCTATGGCAATGCGCTGATTGGTGGAGTTCTGCTCGGTCTCGCCTTGCTCGGGGGCTACAATTTCTGGAGCCATCACCGCGCGCAACAGTCGACAGCGGCTTCGACTCTATATGACACGATGTTGCAGTCGCTGGCACAAAATGACAGTCAGGCGGCGCAGCTGGACGGACAAAAGATTATCAGCTCGTATCGCAGCACGCCCTACGCAGGTGAAGCGGCATTGATTCTGGCGCGCATTAATTTCGACGCGGGGAATGTTGATGCCGCGAGCAAGAACCTGCAGTGGGCAATCGACAATGCGACTGACGGCAGCGTGCGCCTTGTTGCGCGTCTGCGTCTTGCGCGGCTGCAGATTCAGGACGGCAAGCTTGATGCTGCGCTCGCCCTGGCGGACGTGAAGAACCCTGAAGGGTTTGCATCGGAATTTGCCGAGTTGCGCGGTGACGTGCTTGCGGCAAAGGGGCAAAAGGACGCGGCGGCCCAGGCTTATCGTTCTGCCCTGGAGAGCATTGGTCGCGGATCCGCCTATGCACGCGTACTGCAGATGAAGCTCGATAATTTGGGTGTGGAGGCGGGCAAGTGATCGTTGCGCTCATGCGCCGCCGCGTGCCGTGCAGGCAGCTGTTGGGAAATGCGGTGCGTGCGGCCGCGCTAATAGGCGTCGCCCTTGGCCTTGGCGGCTGCGGCATTTCCAACTGGCTTCACGGCGGCAAGAGCAATTTGGAGCCTCCCGCGCCAATCACTGAATTCGCTGCCGCCTACAACGTCGAAAAGGTGTGGAGCGCCGATATCGGCGGCGGCGCCGGCAAGAAATATATCCGACTTTCCCCGTATCTGGACGATGACACACTGTATGTCGCGGAGGCCAAGGGTCGCGTGCGGGCCTACAAGGCGGATTCAGGCAAACGCATCTGGGAAGTTCACCTTAAGGATACCGAAATTGAGGGAGGTACGGGTTTTGCCGATGGCATGGTACTTTTGGGTACGCGTAAGGGCCAGGTTGTGGCCTTGAAGGCATCGAACGGCGCACGGTTATGGACGACAGATCTATCCAGTGAAGTGTTGGCTCCTCCGGTCTCCGGCTCCGGCGTGGTGGTGGTACAGACAGTGGATGGGAAAGTATTCGGGCTTGCCGTCGATAGCGGCAAGCAACTGTGGATGCAGGAGCACACAGTTCCCGCCTTGTCGCTTCGCGGAACCAGCACGCCTCTTATTGCATCTGATGTCGTTCTGACCGGATTGGCGAATGGCAGACTCGCGGCTTACCGCCTGACAGATGGAAAGCAGCTGTGGGATGTCCCGGTATCCGAGCCGCATGGTCGTAGCGATATCGAACGTCTGACCGATGTCGACGCGCCACCAGTAATTGTGGGAAACACGCTTTATGCTGCGGCTTATCACGGAAAGATCGTTGCATTCAGTCTGAATAGTGGCCGCATTCTTTGGGAACGGAACATCTCTGTGTACTCGGGCTTGGCGGTCGGTGTTAACAATCTTTACGTAGCGGATGAAAACGGCAAGGTGTTTGCCCTGAGCCTTACTACGGGAGCGACCATATGGGAGCAGAACATCCTCCATGGGCGCTGGCTAAGCGCGCCGGCGGTGCTCGGCAATACTGTCGCTTTCGGCGACTTTGAGGGTTATGTTCACTGGCTGTCGACTGACGACGGGCGATTGGTCGCACGTTACCGCATGAGCAGCGACGCGATTCTGGCTGCGCCGGTTGCGGGGAGCACCACGCTCTATGTTGCTGATCAGGGCGGACAAATCGCGGCGTTTCGCCTGCATTCGAAGAAGTAGCCAGCGGTCGCGATGCGGCGACTGCCTCGAGAGACCCCATCATGAAACCTGTAGTCGTGCTTGTCGGCCGCCCAAATGTCGGCAAGTCCACGCTGTTCAATACCCTTACCCGCACGCGCGATGCGCTCGTGGCGGACGAGCCGGGTCTGACCCGCGACCGGCTATACGGTAATGGCAAGGTCGGTGACCGTCCATACCTGGTGGTGGACACCGGAGGCATTACCGACGAGCGCAACGCCCTAAACGCGTTGATGTCGGTGCAGGCGCGACAGGCGCTGACCGAAGCCGATGTCGCAATTTTGTTGGTCGATGGGCGCGAGGGGCCTAACGCCGCCGACAGGGCCATTGCCGATGAGATCCGCCAACGTGGCAAGATTTCGGTGCTCGCGGTCAACAAGACCGAGGGTCTGGATGCTGCGTTGGCAGTGACGGAGTTTTTCGACCTTGGCCTGGGCGAGCCGGTGGCCATTTCAGCGTCCCACGGCGACGGCATCGAGCAACTGATGCAAAGGGTGCTGACGCCATTGGCGCGCGTGGAGGAAGAAGCGGAACTGCAGGAGGTGCCGCGCGTTGCTGTCGCTGGCCGCCCGAACGTAGGCAAGTCTACGCTTGTTAATGCCATGCTCGGGGAAGAACGCGTGGTGGTTTTTGACGAGCCAGGAACAACGCGCGACAGCATTTTCGTTCCACTCGAACGCGGTGAGAAACGCTATGTGCTGATTGATACTGCCGGCGTGCGCCGGCGCGGGCGCATCGACGCCGCGGTTGAAAAATACACGGTCATCAAGACCTTGCAAGCAATCGGCGTCGCCAATGTCGTGGTGCTTGTTCTAGACGCGCATCAAGAAGTAAGCGAGCAGGATGTCACGCTTGCGGGGTACATCCTGGAAGAAGGACGATCGCTCGTTTTAGCAGTGAACAAATGGGATGGCTTGGAGGAAAGCCGTCGTGATTGGATCAAGCGCGAACTTGAACGCAAGCTTCCATTCCTGGGGTTTGCTCCGCCGCATTTCATCTCAGCACTGCGTGGCACTGGCGTGGCTTCGCTTTTTCCCGCGATCGATCGCGCTTACGCCTCTGCGCGCTGCTCGATTCCCACGCCGCGACTCAATCGCATTCTTCAGCAAGCCGTGCAGGTTACGGCGCCACCCATAGTCCGTGGGCGACGAATTAAGCTTAAGTTTGCACATCAGGGGGGTAAAAATCCGCCGCGCATTGTAATCCACGGCAACCAGACCGAATCGGTACCAGACTACTACTCGCGCTACCTGTCCAACGTATTTCGCGAAGCCCTTAAGCTGGAAGGTACGCCGGTGCGCATCGAATTTGTTACGGGCGAGAACCCGTTCCAAGGCAAGAAGAACGTGCTTACCAGGCGCCAATTCGAAAAGCGCAAGCGTTTGCGGCGTATCGCGCGCAAGAAATACGGTTGAGGTAGTTGCCCGCCGCGCCAGGTGCAGCGGGCAATCGTCATGGGTCGATTATATCCCGTTACCCGAACCAGCGCGCCAGGTGCTCGGCCGCTTCGTCTCGCGGTGTTCAATCTGTGACCGATGAATTTCGAGGCGCCGGCCATGTTTTTCCGGCCCGCACACTAAGTAAGGAAGGCTGCGGCGTTATTGCAGGTCTGCAGGAATAGTGCGCAAGCAGACATGTAGGCGTGGAAGCCGCCGGTGCAACGCATTTAGTTCAGGCAGGACCTGAGCGGCGTGGCCGTAACCATAGGCCGATATCGCCACCCACAGGTGGGCCGCCCGCTTATCTGTCATCACCAATGTGCGCCGGGCTCGTCTCGCTTTTCCTCGTGTTCTACCTAGCGCCGACGGTACCGCCGGTAGTATCTTGGCCTCCTTCTTGGCGCAAGAAAGAGGGCGGGGTCGACCGGTGTATCATTGAGGCTAACCGTCCAGTGCAGATGCGGGCCGGTGACACGCCCGGTCATGCCGACCGCACCAATTCTTTGACCGCGCCTCACACTTTCGCCGTTAGTAACATCGACTCTGCTCAGGTGGTCGTACATGGTGATCATGCCCTGGCCGTGATCGATGATGATCGCGTTCCCATTGAAGAAATAGTTACCCACCTGGATCACGGTTCCATCCGCCGCGGCATAGACCGGGGTCCCTCGCGGGGCGACGATGTCAAGACCGCTGTGCGGCTGGCGCGGTTCGCCATTGAAGACGCGGCGCAGCCCGAAGTTGCTGCCGATGCGACCATGGACCGGCAAATTAAGCCACAGGTCTGATACGTTGCGTTGAGTCCATGTGGAAAAGGCACTACTGATCTGTGTTTGGTCGTTGTGAATGCGAGCCATCTCCGCAGGGGTAGGATCGACCATATTGCGGTCTTTGAGGGAAATGTATTCAGTCCTGTATTCCTTGGGGCGAACGCTGAATGAATATTCACGCTCGACGCCGTCTTCCTTCGCATCGAGCCGGTGATTGCCGGGCTTTTCCGAAAGCGGAATGCCGACAACTGCGTCCCAGTGGTCGCCTTCCTGCGTGACCAGGACTCGCTGACCATTGAAATAAACTTCCGGCGCTGAATGCGCAAGCGTGGAGAGTCGCACGACGGCAACCCCTCCAGGCACGGGCTCATCGCGTGGCAGGTCTGCCGCCTGTACCAGGGAACTGCAAAACAGGATCAGCCAGAGAAAGGGCTGAATCTTCATTTCTGTGTCTCCTCGACTATTGCTTTGAAGCGACCGTGCGCCAGCAAGGTGCGTACGCGGTCGCCCGGTTTGAGTTCGGTGACATCTTGAACGACTGCTCCTGTATCGTCGTGCTGGACGATGGCGTATCCGCGTCCCAGCGTGGCCAGCGGACTTAATGCGTCAAGATGGCGGGAAGCGGCGCTCAGGCGATGCGTGCCGCGTTCCAGCAGCTGGCGCACGGCCAGCGCAAGTCGCGCCTGCAGGTGGCCGAAACGCAATTGCCACTGGCGAATGAGCACGTCGGGCGAGCGCCGGTAGAGGCGCGCGCTGACGGCCAGAAGGTCAGCTGCCGCGCGCTGACGGCGCGCTGCCTGCGCCAGGCCTGCCCGCCTGGCAAGATCGTCCAGCCGCTGGCGCAGCCGAAGAATGCGTTCTCTGGGGTGCACCAAGCGCGTCGCGAGCCAATCCAGTCTTTGCTGTGCGTTGGCAAGCCTGCCGGCCATCAGCCGGTACAGGCGCTTTTCCCGATCCTCGAAAGCGGCGAGCCACTCTTGCCCATCGGGGCTAAGCATTACGGCAGCGGCTGTTGGGGTCGGCGCGCGTGCATCGGCGACAAGATCGGCAATCGTGAAGTCGGTCTCGTGACCCACCCCGGACACCACCGGCAGAGGGCATTCGTAAAGGGCTCGGGCCACGCTTTCTTCGTTGAAAGACCATAGATCTTCGAGCGATCCACCACCGCGGGCGATGATCAAGGCATCGCAGTCGCGTCGCCGGCCGGCAAGCAGGATGGCTTCGGCAATCTTGTTTGCCGCGCCTTCGCCTTGGACCGGCACCGGGTAGATCAGCACATCGATGGCTGGGAAGCGGTGGCGCAGCGTGCTGAGGATGTCGCGGATAGCGGCCCCGGTGGGTGACGTGATGACCCCGATGCGCCGCGGCAAGCGCGGTAGCGGCTTTTTGTGTGAAATGTCGAACAGGCCTTCCTGGGCCAGACGGTTCTTGAGAACCTCGAATGCGCGGCGCAGGGCACCTTCTCCGGCCTCTTCGAGATGCTCAACGATGAGTTGGAATTCGCCGCGGCCTTCGTACAGGCTGGCGCGTGCGCGCGCCACGACATGCATGCCGTCCTTAGGGGTGCAGGCTAGGATTCGCTGGTTTCCCCGGAAGAGCGCGCAGCGCACCTGCGCCTGGCTGTCCTTGAGCGTAAAATACAGATGCCCGGAGGCAGGTCGCGCCAGGTTAGAAATCTCACCCTCAACCCAGAGCAGGGGAAAGCTGCCTTCCAGCAGGGATTTCGCCTCGCGATTCAGGCGTGAGACTGTGTAGATGTCGCGCAGCGGCGCAATGCCGGACGCGCCTGGTAATAGATTGTTGCCCACCATGCCGGAACCATAACCCTATGCTTCAAAATAGAAAAGCCCCGCAATGAAAAAGCCGGGCAGGCCCCGGCTTTTTCACCAAGAATGCGACGTGGCGGTTGCTATCAGGGGAGATAGGAGGGGCCGGCGCTGGCGTCAGCCTGGGCTTGCTGTTCGGCCATATGCACTTCGTCGAGCGCCTTCTGGGCAAGTTTCATGGCCTCTTCGCTCTTGCCAGCAGCCTGAAGCTGCTTGGCTTCCTTGACATATGCGGCAGTTTTGAGCCACAGGTCCACATGCGCCTGGTGCGCGCTGTCCACTGCCTGCTGAGCGGCTGCGATGGTGTCCGCTACCGACGGCCCGCTCTTGGCAGTATGGGTGGCGCAGCCGCCGGCGGAAAGCGCGAGAACAGCCAGCAGAACGGTTCTTTTCATGAGGAGTCTCCTAGTGAAGTTCAGAATTCTTGCCCGTGGGTTTCATTAAAGGGTAGCTGCGGGCTCGCGTCAACCGGAAAATTTCAGGTTTGGGCCGCAGAATGCGAAATAAACCTGCTCACTGACCCGGTCTGGAAAATCCCTATAGTGTGCAGTCCGCCATTGCCTAGTTTACGACCCGCGTATCTATCCGTATAATGCAGCATGCGTATTGTCCAAGAAGCTCTTACTTTCGACGACGTCCTGCTTCTACCTGCGCACTCCACCGTGCTACCACGGGATGTCGACCTCTCCACACCGCTTACCCGCACCATCCGCCTGAATATTCCGCTGTTGTCCGCGGCGATGGATACCGTGACCGAGTCGCGCACGGCGATCAGTCTGGCACAGGAAGGTGGGCTCGGCATCATCCACAAGAACATGACCGCTCGCCGCCAGGCGGACGAAGTACGCAAGGTCAAGAAATTCGAAAGCGGCGTCATCAGCGAACCCATTACCGTCACCGCCGAGACAACGGTTCGCGAGGTGCTGGATCTTACGCGCGCACAGCGCATTTCCGGCGTACCGGTCACCCAGAATGGAAAGCTTGTGGGTATCGTGACCAGCCGCGACCTGCGCTTTGAGACGCGCTACGACGAACCGGTTAGCCGCATCATGACTCCGAAGGATCGGCTGGTGACGGTGCGTGAGGGCGCAAGCCGCGACGAAGTGCTTCGCCTGTTGCACGAACATCGCATCGAGAAGATCTTGGTGGTG
>JAKBDW010000389.1:0-7113 GCA_021834245.1 Pseudomonadota bacterium | reverse complement strand
GGCGTCATCGGCCGTCATGGTCCAGGCGCGTGTTACGGTGTCCCATTTGGCTTGGGGACAAACCTTGCGCCGGACGCTCACCAGCTGAGCGTCCCAGGGGAAGCGTACGACGGGCATGGCAGAAGGTTAGCACCTCGACCCAGTCTTGAGAATCCTTTGATTGATGGGATTCTCCTGCACAAGAAGGAAGATGAATCGTCGACTCCAAACGAGGCGCCTCCGCGCACTCGCGATGAGCATGTATTCGGTCTGACCCGTTCGAGTTCACCTGGAGACCATATTTTTATTGTTTTGTTCGCGACCGCATCCCCCACGGCGAATGTCCTCCCAACGCCCCCAGACCACCATCGTCTTGTCTATCGTGCTGTCGACTTGCTCAGGGGGCAACACTATCTGGGCTGCCCGGCCTGTTATGGATCACCACCGTTGGCCCGCGCGATCCGCCAAATTTCAGCGCGCCTCACTCGAGCAGCCGCTGTCGTCTCGCTCGCATTCGTGGGGATAGCAAAAGAGGAGGGATTTCGGCCGCCTCTGCCTTCAATGCTATTTAGTTACGAGTTTGCGTCTGGGATGGGCTCGAGATCAAAAATTCCTGATTCCAGATGCGGCAATGTCGATTGAAGACTTGGCGTAGGTCTGTGATGTTGATCATATGTTCCCCTGCTGCCGGATCACCTCATGAAATCATGCCGCGAAACTCTGTCAAAGGATCCTCCCTTTGGTGGTGGGAAGAGCGAGCTACGCACGAACCATGTTTCAGACCCCGCAGCGGCATCGCTCATAGCCTATCAACACCGCCTTGCCTTCGGGCGAAATTTTCGCCGCGCCCGCGTTAGTCAAAGCCTTACCGTGGAGGCTGTCGCCGCATTGAGCGGGGTGCCGGAGAATTGCATTCAGGCGATCGAAGCGGCGCAGGGTGATCCAAGACTGAAGACGATGACGGCGCTGGCCTATGTGGTGAAATGTGAAGTCTGGATGCTCCTGACGCTGCCTGATGGTGTGGGGGAATAAGACGGGGCTTAGCCGATTTTACTAAAATGTGAACGTCAGTCCGATATTGGTTACCCTCGACCTCAGTTGGCAGTTTTCCAGCGAAAAAAGAATTGCTAAGACCTCAAAGGGATTGAGGTATGCAATTCGCCGATGCCAGAGCACCCGACGGGCACCAAGCCCAAAAACGGAGAGGCAGGACCGACCGACACAGCAAGCGGCACCGTCGAGGCGCTGCAGGTTCTTTTTGGCGAAAATTTCAGGCTGGCCCGCATTAAAGCGGGCCTGACTCAACAAGAAATCGAAGCCCAGACCGGCCTAAAGCAGGCCTACGTCTCTCAGATTGAGAGAGGCAAGTTGAACCCCACGCTGGCGTCCATGGTGGCTCTTGCCGGGGTGGTCCGTAAGGATGTGCGCGCCCTGCTGAAGCCATCCATGCACGTCAAACCGAAATAGGTTCCTGGCAACCCACCCCAGGGCTTGCGTGATATATGTTTTAAGGAATATGCTTCAGGCATATCCACAGTGTGGATCACAATTCTAACGCGGAAAAGTACTCAACGAACGGAGTCCGGCGTCGCAACGAGTGGGCACCGCAACACACGGGGTCGATAACGCGATGGCTTGGATTAGCGGAGGCCGGCACGCGGTCGATCGAGCCTGGACTCGGGTGCGGGTCGCTAGGACAACAAAGTGACTGGTGCAATCAAAACGCCAAAATGACCGTATAATACTTGCACGAGATACTGCATTATCTGGCGTTTGAGCTGTTTTATTGGTTGAGGTGACCGTCGGATATGATGCCTCCTGTGTTGCCAACAATATCGGAGAGTTGGGCTGTGAGGGCCTCATGCACCCGCGCACACTCGGCTCGCTATACCGCTTGGCGCCCCTGTGACTCGTTGCCTGCGGCTGCGATAGTGCGGGCATCGATGACGTCAGACGGGTGGCACGATTGGGCCGCGCTGACGGCGAGAGCCGACAGCCGGCCGGTTCAGCGGTGATGGTGGGATCCGTGCTCTCGTTATCGATTATAGCTGGCCTTGCAGGTGATGTTGTAGCCAATGGGTGGTCGATGTGAGTGCCCTCTCGCTCTCTGTCGTGCTGGCGCTGGCGGCGACCTGCCAACACGTTGTTGCGCCGGCCACCATCGCTGGTATCGCTCGGCACGAAAGCGCGCTGGACCCGCGTTCCCTCAACCACAACGCGGACGGCTCGATCGACGCGGGCCTGATGCAGATTAACAGTAAAAACTGGGCTTGGCTTGGGCTCACGGCAGAAACGGCTCTCGATCCGTGCCAGTCCATTCGTGCTGCGGGCTCCTTGCTGGCGTCATACAGCCGTTTCAATACCGGCTCCCCGACGGCAGGCATCGCCAACGGCTACGCGGGCGCCGTCACCGCGTCGGTTGAAGCGGTCAGGGGGCTAGACCAACGCCCCGCTCTGGCCGCGTCGGTAACTCGGGAGGCCGTGCTCGAGGATCGGCCTGCAGCTTCTACAGGCGAGACAAACTTCACAGGAGATTAGGCATGCAAGGCACAGACTTGGGTACCATCGCCCAAAACTTCATTACCTATTTTGGTGGTGCAGCCGGCGGTTATATGCTGGCCGCCGCGCTTGTGGTCGTTGGACTTTTGGCGGCAGCGCATGTTGTGCCATCCCGAATGTTTTGGATCAGCATGGCGCTCGGCATCGCCGCTTGGACCGCGAGCTATATGGTCCGCACGACGATCGGCTGGGCCTAACCATGGCTCGGGTTGTGGACACGCTGTTCGTCGCCTGCACGCGCCCCGCCATGAAATGGGGCGTGCCGTTCGACGGCTTCGTGGCGAATGCTGTCTTGACCAGCAGCGTGACGGTATTTCTCATCCACAGCCCACCCGGCTTCTTTCTCGGCATCGGCATTCACTTTGCCCTACGCGAACTCAGCCGCTTTGATCCGCACTTTTTCGGTAAGTGGCGCCTATTTCTGAACACCAAGGCCCGGTCGCGAACGGGCGTGGTCTGGGGCGGTTCTCGTCTTCAGCCTTCCCCAAGCCGCATCCGCAACGCCCGGGAGGTTGCCACCAGTGTTTGACCGGTTCATAGGCGAACGGCTGCTGTCTGAATATGTGCCTTGGACGGACTACTTCGCTAGCGATGTGGTTGGGCTGCACGATGGCAGCGTGTTTATGGCGCTGGCGATCGACGGCTTGCCGTTCGAGACGATTGATGATGCCGTTATCAATCACCGCCACGCCCGCCTCGAATTCGCTTTACGCGATGTCGCGCAAGATGGTCTGATCTTTTATTTTCTTCAGTGTCGCGGAACCGCTGACCCCAGCATCTATCCAACCGGTTCATTTCATACCGACTTTGCTGAGCAATTGGATCGGAAATACCGAGACAAGCTGTTCGGCACGCGTTCGATGTGGCTGAACCAGACGTTCCTGTGCCTGCAACTGGCGCCCCGCCAGTTTGGCGGCAAGACGATCAACCGCCTCCTGCCGGCTCGCTGGCGCGGTGGACAGACCGAGCCGCCGCAAGATCTGATCGACCGCCTCAAGCGGATCGTCGGTATCCTCGCCGAGGAACTGAAAGATTATCGGCCCCGCGTGCTTGGCGTCGTTGAGCGTAACCGCCGATTGTTCTCGGAGATTGCCGAGGCCGTTGCATTCGCCATGACAGGGTACTGGCGCCCGGTGCCGCTGACCACAGCCGGCGCATCCACGGTGTTTTCCGAACCATTCATCGTCGGTCACGAGGCGTTTGAAGTGCGGCACCCACATCGCTCGACATCGGGCGCCTGTCTGGGGATGCACGATTATCCCTACATGACGGAGCCCGGGATGTTCGACCGCTTCCTGTCGGCCTCTTATCGGCACACGGTTTACCATGGGTTCCGTTGTCTGCCCTCGATCGACGGCCAGGCGCTTGCGACCCGAAAGCAAAACCGGATGCGCCAGTCCGGTGACCGGGCCTTGTCACAGGCATCCGAGCTGACGACAGCGGCCGATCTGATCGCCGGCAACCGGATGATGATGGGTGAGCATGCGTTCGCCCTGACGGTCTTTGCCGACGACCACGCCGATCTGACGAACGTGGTTCAGCAGGCATGGGGCGATCTCTCTGCCGGCGGCATTAAAGTCGAGCGGGAAAGTGTCGCGCTGGAAGCCGTGCTTTTCTCGATGATCCCTGGCAATTGGCACTTGCGTGGGCGGCAGGCCGCCGTATCAAGCCGCAACTTCGCCGCGTTTGCCGCCATGCACAACTTCCCCCTAGGCGACCGCAAGGGCTTTTGGGGTAGCCCAATCGCCATGCTGCGCACATCAGGCGGCTCGCCCTACCTCTTCCATTTTCATCATGAGGGTGTTGGAAATGCTTTCATTAGTGGTGAGACCGGTTCTGGAAAAACCACGATCATCGGCTTTCTCATTTGTCAGGCCGAGAGGGCCGGCGCGCAGATCATCCTGTGGGACAAGGACCGTGGGCTCGAAGCGCTCGTCCGGGCGCTGGACGGTTCCTACCTCTCACTGACCAACGCGCCCGGCCTCGGCAGCGGTTTGGCGCCGTTGAAGCGCCTGACGGATAGCCCAGAAGACTTGGCGTTCCTGTCCGGCCTCATCCGCGCCTGCATAGCCACTCCCGAGCCCTACAGCTTGACGGCCGAAGAAGACCGCCGGCTGCCGATCGCTTTGAAGCACGTCATGATGCTGCCGCCCGACGACCGCTGCATGGAAGAGGTCCGCGCGCTTCTGGGACGCGACCGTAACGGCGCTGGTGCGCGGCTCGAAAAGTGGTGTGCCGGCGGCGAGTTTGGTTGGGTCATCGATTGCGACCGCGATATCGTTGAACTCGATGGTCGCGTGATCGGCTTCGACCAGTCCGCCATTCTGGGCGACTCAATCGCGTCCGGCGCCGTGATGGCAACCCTCTTCCACTATACTGGGAAGTTAGTCGATGGCCGCCGACTGTTGTTCCTGCTGGATGAAGTGTGGAACGCGCTGCTCATCGACCAGTTCCATGCGCAGATCCATAACGGTCTGAAAACCTGGCGCAAATACAATTCGCCTATCCTGATCGCGACGCAGTCCGTTGGCGATGCTCTTTCATCCCCCATTGCCCACACGATCCGTGAACAGTGCCCCACGCAACTGCACTTTTCGAATCCCCGGGCCGTTTGGAGCGACTATGGACCCGAGGGCATGCACCTGACGCAAACAGAATTCGACATCGTGCAAAAGATGCCGAAAGGCAATGGCACTTTTCTGCTGCGGCAGGGTACCCGTTCCGTGGTGGTGCAAGCGCCGCTGAGCGGGCTGGATGAGGTTGCGGTGATCAGCGGCACGCGGCGCGGTGCCGACGCGCTGAAGCTGGCTCGCGAGCGCACCGACGACGCAACCGGGCATGTCCTGGTGGCCGAATATCACAAGGCTTTGGAGGAGCTGGCACAATGAGGCGAACACTACTCGCGAGCGCATGCGTTGCCCTGCTGATCACTCACGGCGACGCGCAAGGAGTTACGGTCAACGATCCGGCCTCGATCATCGAGCAGATAAAATCACTCACCCAGGAGGCGAAGGGCTACCTGCTTCAGGCGCAACAGTATGGGACCCAATTGACCCAGTTTGAGCAGCAAATCGAGGAATACCAGGCCTTCGTCCACGATCCGAGCCTGGGCGCGGCCGGCATGCTGATGAACCAAGCCGGTTTGGGCAACGACCTGCCGATCAACCCGATGGCACTGGCAAGCCTGACCAATGGGTATGGAAGCCTCAGCAGTTTGAGTGGCGCCCTTGGCAAACTGTCGCAGCTCAGCGGCCTGGTGAATACAAATTTCGCAACGAACCATATCTACTCGCCAACCGATGGATCCTGGAATTCGCAGCAGCTTGTCGCTAACGGCAACGCGATTGCCGGCGTCCAAGGGGCGGCCCAAGCCGCCTATGAGGACCTTCGGAACCACTTGCCGGTAATTCAGGCGCTCCGCGATCGGCTAGCAACGGCAACCAATCCAAAGGATGTGGCCGACGCACAGGCCCAGCTACAGGCCGAGACGGCATGGACGAATAATCTCCAGTCCGAAGTCTCGACCATCCAAGTGAATTACCGCGCACAGGCCGATAGCCGGGTGCAGCGCGACAACGAAAGCCTGGACGCAGGGATTGATAGCTTCCTGGAACAAGCAAACGCAGCGGGAAGAGGACTTACGCCATGAAATATGTCATCATCGCAGCTATGATTGCGGTCGGGCTGGTCGCCCCAGCCTCCAGCGCGCACGAATATCGAACCGTCACATGGTTCGCGGACCACCCGGCAGAGATGCATGAAGTGCTGAAGATGTGCCGCGATAACCCAGGCCTTGCACCGCGACATCCCAACTGCATTAACGCTGAGGAAGCGGGCACGCTGATTCTGCAACGGCAATTGGATGCTGCGGCCAATGGCCATCCCCCGACGGGGCTTCGCAGCTATGGGCTTGCGCCATGATCCCAGTTCCGGCCGTTTGGTGGCTTCTGGGACATATGATCCGGCTGCTGTGCGTGGCGATCTCACTCCAGGCCTTCCGCCTGCTTGTCTCAGCCCACACTTGGCATGATCGCGGATTCCTCGCGTTGATGGTCATGCCCGGGCTGTTCATTCTGATCGCGTGGTTCCGTCGCGGCAGTTGCGCCGTTCGCCGGCTTTACCGCAAAGTGCGGGCATAAATCCCTTGAATAACAACGGTATCTTCGACCTAATTTGGCAGAATATTGCTATTCCGGTGGACACCGCGACAGCTGGAATGGTAAACGCGCTGTCTTCTTGGGTTGGTAGACCATTCAGACTGGCGGTGGTCGCCTACCTGATCATTATCCTGCTCATCGCCGCTTGGTCGAGCGATGAGTCCGCTTTCCAAAAATTCTTCAGGCAACTGTGGCTGGCTGCTGTCATCTACACGCTGGCAAGCAATGCCGATGCCTTCAATTACTACGTAACTGGTGTTGTTCATTGGACGGTCGGTAGTATAGCCATTGCGATCGGCAATGTGTTTAGAGGCTGTCTGGAAACGCTAGCGTAATTGGGGTTGGATGGCCGGAGAAGGTGTGTTTTCAACAGGTTGTCGAGACCAAGTTGAATGGACAGCCTCATGTGGACCCCGAC